>NZ_JAFMPL010000129.1:0-19654 GCF_019038455.1 Nocardia noduli | reverse complement strand
ACTACCGTAAACACGGACGTACCTTCCCGACCGGCGTTGGCGCGCCGGCATGATCAAGACTTCGGACTGATAGATCATCCGGGAAGGTGCGTCCTCCCCGTCATCCACAGGTCCTAATCATTTCTCTGGTGAGTAGGTCTCCCGTTCCGGTCGATGAACAGCATCCGATCGACATGGCTATCGGTGGTCATGTGTTGCGTCATGTCTACGAGGACGAGACCAGCGCCGAGCTGTCGATCACGGTGCAGGACGGACAGATTCAGTACGGTCTCATCTCGGATGCTCAGCCGATCAACCTTCCCGACGACGAGCTTGTCCAGGCAATCTGCGACCTCGTCGGACTCCACGAGCGGTGCGGCTCCGGACTGAGCGGGGCCGTGTACCAGTACCAAAAGAACCCCGATGGCAGATGGCAGATGGCGACTCGCTTTTCCTACGAGTAGCGCGCACTTCCGTTGTCGATGATGGGACGACGGCCTGGCCCTCACGTAGCGCTATCCAACCCCGGATTTCGTTCAGCAATTCATCCGCGCAGGTCAGTCCGGTTTCGAAGTTCCTGCGACCGGACCACAGCCAGGCCCCACGAGCGAGTGCCGGCGGATTCGGTCGACAGCTGCGGGAGAGCAAGTCGGGGACGGCTCACGAAGTGCCCAGCACTGCTCGGTGAACGAAAAAGCGGCCAGCTCTGGAGAGTCCGCGTGCTGCCACGTCGCCGAAGCGGACGCCAGAACACGCGAACAGGTCCAAATGCGCTCCGGCGGCCAAGCGCTGCCGACGCGCCGCCGCTCCGGTGGCCGAGGAGCCCGCGACGAGGACGCCGCGGTGCTGCGTGGCGCGGCGGCGGCGCGTAGCGCCGCCGGTGCGCTCTTGGTTCGGCAACTGCTGGCCTCGGTCGGCATCGTCAAACCCGACACCTCTCATCTGATCGTGCGACCGGTGCAGCCCGGCGACCAGAACGCACCACCACGGGACCACGTGATCCTCGGTGAGATTGCGCGCCGGAAAGCCTGGAAGGTCGAGTACGACGAAGCACTACTCGCGGCGGGTCCACAGGCATGGAAAGAACATTCGGCAATCAAACAATCAGCGGCATAGGAGGGGCGACCATGGATACACGGTTGGTCGACGGCAAGTTGTACTCGACGGCGGAATTGGCGTTGTTGCTGGGCATCGATCCGTCGAGCCTGCGGCGGTGGCGTACTGCGAATCCCCCGTGCGGGCCTGCGTTCGTGCGGGTCTCTCCTCGGGTGGTCAAGTACGCGGCCGAGGACATCGAGGTATGGCTCCAGGGGGCGCGTACCGATCCTCTCGCGGCGGTGGCGTGATGCCCGGCCGTATCAATATGCCTGTGGGAGTTCGGCTTTCCTCGAATATCGAGGAACGGTCCGACTACGGGCGGCGTCCGTTCAAGGCACGTGTGCGGTGGACCGAGCCGGGGACGAAGAAGCGACCTTCGGTGTCGGAGCCGTTCGAGACGCGCGAGGAGGCCGAACAGTGGATCGCGCGACTGGAACGCCAAGCCGCGCAGGGGATCGACCCGAAAACGGCGACGATGCGTCTGGCCGAATACGGCGATGCCAATATGGATCTCGCGCTGCGCGGTCTGGAGAAGAAGACCACCGACCCCTACCTGACGGGCTGGCGCAAACGAGTGGTGCCGACCCTGGGGCATCTTCCGGTGGCGATGCTGACCAATGGCGCGGTGGATCGGGCAGTGGTCGGCTGGATCAGCGACGGGGCAGGTAAATCGACGGTCAAGAACACCCTCGCGGTGCTGGTGCGGGTGATGGAACAGGCGGTACGCGACGACCTTCGACAGTCGAACCCGGCGCGGGTGCGTGGCTGGCAGAAGCTGTATCAGCAGATCGAGGACGAACTCGATGATCCGCGTTCGCTGGCGCTGTCGGACTATTCGGCGTTGCTCACCCTGGCTGATGCGTTGGTGAATCGTTCGGCAGATCAGTATCGGGGCTGGGGTGACGTGGTGATCTTTGCCGCCTGCACCGCGTCTCGGATCGGTGAGGTATCCGGCTGCCGGGTCGGTGACATCGACACCGATACCTGGACATGGGAAGTGCGGCGCCAGACCACCCCGTCACCGGGCGGCTTGGAGGACAAGGGCACCAAGGGCAACCGAGCACGCTACGTCCCATTGATCGCAGAAGTTCGGGAACTGGTCACCCGGCGACTCACGATCGTCGGCCGCGACAACCCCGACGCTCGACTGTTCCGGGGTCCGCGTGGTGGTCGAATCGCTACCGGTGTCCTGCGCGATGCCACGCATTGGGACGAGGTCGTCACCACGCTCGGCTACGACCACCTACGCCGTCACGATCTGCGCCACACGGGGCTTACGTGGATGGCCGATGCCGGGGTGAGTCTGCACGTGCTCCAGAAGATCGCCGGGCACGCCGACAGTCGCACGACCGAGAGATACCTACACCCGGACCGCCGCGAGATCACCGGAGCCGGTGACAAGCTCTCGGCACACATCCGGTCCCGTTCTGGTCCCGTTTTACGGGTGGTGGGTGAATGACAAAACCCCTTCCGATGCTGGTCGGAAGGGGTTTTGCTATGGTCGGGCTGACAGGATTTGAACCTGCGACCACCTGACACAGGTTCCAGTTTTCCGAACATGTCTTGATGGCACTCAAAAGCACTGGAAATAATGCCCTTTCGCGTCTCATATCCTGCTCAACACTTCCCGAAGAGACCGGTCGATTCCCGCCGAAAGTGTGAGATTTTGGTGAGACGGCTACCTGGGTCGACGGAGGCCGCACGCGACTTGGCACAGAGCAAGAAAACAACGACGCAACCAGAGTCCGCAGCCCAACCGGCGCACATCCGGAACGCCCGCGCACATGCGCGCTACGGCGCGCCACCTCCCGACACGCGGCACCCTTTTATTGACAGCGATCCTTTAGCTAATTACAGCGCACGCGGACATCGAACACGTCGTGCCGCCTTCGGGCTCATCGAGGAATTGGCGCCGCCTGGCGCAGCGCGTCGGCCAGCCAGAGCGGATCGCCGGTTCACGACTTGGGCTTCTGCTTTTCTTCGTCAGCTTCGGACCCGCCGCTCAGGCGAGGTCGTAATAGACGTAGGTGTTGACGCCACCGACAATCGTGGCGGAATAGGTGGCGGGCTGAGTCATGCGCAGCCACAGCCGATCTCCGAACGCGAGGGTGAGCGGCGTGTCGGACAGCGCCACCGTAGCCTGGTCGGAGTCCACGGTCTTGACCGCGGTGTCGTTGTGCATGAGCTGGAATCGCCGGGGGGTCACGAACAACGTGCCGGTGATGCTCACCCCGCAGCGCACGACCACCGCCCCGTCGCCGTTGGCGATCAGTTCGTTGTTCGTGATGACGGTGTTCGAGTATCCGCTGCGCGCGGTCCAGTTGATCACTTTGAGGTCGGTCGAACTCGCGGGAACGGCCTGGTCACCGCTCTTGTTCATGCCCATCGGATCGAGGCCGACGATGCCGGTGGCGACGATCAACGGCATCAGGCTTCCCCCTCCGCCTCGGGTTCGGCGACCCGCACGGTCAGCACCTCGCCCGCGTTGATCACGACGTCGGACGACACGGTCAAGGTGGTGACCTCGCCTTCGGCCTGCGATCCGACGGCGACCACGGTCCCCCCGACGAGCAGTTCGACCTGCGGGACGACCGGCGGCTGGTAGGTGCCGGGGTAGCCGGAGTCGATGGTGGCCCATTCCGGGATGCCGCCCGATTCGACGGATGTGGATTCGAGCACCGGGTCCAGGACGAGCGCCGGTCCGCCGACATGCATCCCGGCCATCAGTGGGTGGCCCCCTTCAGGCTCGCCTGGAGGCCGCGGCCGACCGGGCTGTCGACACTGGTGACATACACGGTGAGCCGATCGCCCGCCGAGAAGTTCCAGTCACCGGTGACGGTCGTGTCGGCGGTGTGGTTGGCGGCCGCGATAGTCGCCGAGGTGCCGGTCACGGTGGTGCCGTTGCGACGCAGTTCGACCACCAGGTTGCCGGTGCCTGCCGTCTCGCCGCGGTAGGTCACCGAGGTGAACTTGACCGCGCGTTCGAGGCGAAGACCTTCCGGGATGGTGTTGCCCACGCCAGCGGCGCGATTGCCACTGTGCGATTTGAAGGCCACGTCATATGCCTGGCCCGCGGCGGTCGGCGTGCGGGCGTCGGTGAGCCGCGTGTCGGTGTTGGCGACGACCGCCAAAGTCGTCCGCACGGCGGCGGCGTCGGCGGCGGTGAGCAGCGAACGACCGATGGTGGTGGAGTCGGAGATCTGGCCCGCCGGGTGGGTGTGCGCGACCGGGGTTCGCGCGTTCGCGAGGCGCGAGTCGTCGCCGGCGACTGCGGTGGTCGAGGTGGACCCAATGGTCGGCGCAAAAGTGGTCGGCTTGCCGGTGATTCCAGCCCAGGTGGTGGTGCCCGCCGGGCCGCGGATCGCGATGCCTTGGCCGTTGGGGGTCCAACCGCCCGTAGCGGCGTGGTAGACGTAGAGCAGGCCGTCTGCCTGGACCACGTACTGCTTGCCCTCGGCGGGGGCCGCGGGCAAGGCCGAATAGGTGGTGACCTGGCCGTCGATCGTGATTCCGGTACCGGCGGGCCCCCGGACCACCGCGCTGCCGGCGGAAGCGGGCACCGGGGAGACCAGGGTCAGATCCACCAGTCCGGTCGAAGCGATGTCGGGATTCTCCGCGTCGGGCCCCGAAACGTATTCGGGGACGGCGAAGCTGAAGGGGTCCAGCGCGACGCGCTCACCGTCGTAGGACAGGTCGAACGAGACCCGCCACGTCCATTCCGACGGGTTGGTGGCCGCGCCGGGTGCGACGAGGCTCACGCCGCGCTTGCCGCGCCAGGTCAGGTAGCCGAATTCGTCGAGCGAGCATTCGTAGTGGCGCGGCAACTGGACGTAGGTCGCCGGACTCGGTTCGGCGGCGGCGACCAGGACTTTCGGCGCGTCTGCGAGGAAGGTGACAATACCGGTGAGCGGCGGGAATTCGGGATGGTCGCCGATATCGGGTCCGTCGATGACGTTGGCGAGAAATCGCCCGACGACTTTGCCATATTTCAGCGGGGGCAGATCGGCCATGGATCGATGCCTTTCGGACAGCGGGCAGCCGGGAACGGCGTGCCGGGAAGGAGGGAATCGTCAGCCAGGTCACATCGGCTGGGCGCGCACCGTCAACTGCGAGTAATTGGTGTAGATGTTGTAGCTGCCCGCGCCCGCGACCCGTTTGACCACGACGTAGAGGGTGATCGTCTGGTTCGCGGGAACCACGCCGATGGTCGAACCCGGCTGCATCGGGTACTGATGGCTGCCGGAGATCAGCACGTGGCCGAAACGGGAGACCAGATGGCCCCAGCCGTAGCCGACCAGGTCGCCGTCGGGGCCGCCGATGCGGACTTCGATATCGCATCGAGTGGGCTGTTCGGATTGCAGGCCGAGCGCGCCTTCGACGAGCGGACGCCACGAATTCGGCTGCGCCGGAATCGTTACCGTGGCGACGACTTTGGAGGCGTCCAGCAGGTTCTTGCCGCCGGTGAACTGATTCTCGCCGATCACCCAGGGGCCGCGTGGGCGCGGGTTGGGAACCGGGCGGAACTTCGCCGTCGCGGCGTCCCAGGCCAGTACGAAATTCTGGCCGAGCGGATTGGTCGCGTCGATCTGCACGTCGGCGGCGTCCTGGATACGGCCCGCCGCACCGGGATCACCCACGTCTCCTGTCACTCCGCGGGGGATCGTGACCTCGACGACCTGCCCCGGCGCGGTACCGGTGACGGACGCGGCGGCCGAGGAGCCCGCCGCACCGGCCTGGACCTTTCCCGACAGCGGATTCGGCGCGCCGCGACGACCGGGCGTGCCGAAGGCGTCCTCGAAGCCGATGAATTCCAATCCCGTCCAGAAGTACACCACGTCGCTCGCGACCAGTCGCCACGCCTTCCGGGCGTCGGCGGTGGTCAGCGGTAGCGCGAGCAGCGCTGCCTCGTCGGCGATGTCGCCCTGCCACGACCACGGCCAAGCGGGCGCGCCCTCGGCCCCGGTCGGACCGGCAGGCCCTTCACGGAGTTCGGCCAGGGCCTCCTGGTCGATCAGCTCGAACGGATTGATCGTGTAGGGCAGCCCCACCGAATCGGCGACGCCGCGCATGGTGATCATGACGTCGTCGTCGTAGACGACGGTCTGCTCCGGATCGTCGGTGCTCACACTGCCCCCACGGGTCGGGCCGTGCACATGATCTGCGAACCGGCCATGGTGTAGTCGTAGTTGGCGCTGCCACCGGAATTGCGTTGCAGCACCACGAACAAGGTCGCGGGCTGACCCGCGCCGATCACTCCGGTGGTGCTGTCGGGGGTGAGTCCGCGCACACCGTAGTAGGGCTGGAAGCGAGCGCGCGTGGTCGCGCCGGTGACCGCACCCGCACCGAGCGCGACCAGTTGGCCGGTGGCCGAACCGATGCGGACCTCGGCGTCGATCCGGGTCGTGAACTGGTCGGAGTTCTCCACCGACCGCACCACCACACCACCCGAGATCATCGGTCGCCAGGCGGTGTCCTGCGCCGGGATATTCAATTGGGCGACGGTTTTCGTCGCGGTGGTGATTCCGGACTGCGATGCGACGAATCCGGCCCCGCCGTCCCAAGCCTGGTTCTCCACGATGCTCCACGGCCCGCGCAGTCCGGGATACGCACGCGGGACCCATTTCTGGGTGCCGGAATTCCATACCGGCACGGCGCGGTCGAGGTGCGTTCCGTCGGTGTAGTCGGGCGCTTGCCGGATCGCACCCGGTCCCCCGGCTTCGCCCTTGCGCCCCTTGATGCCGCGCGGCACCGTCAGATTCAACGTCAGATTCGGGGCGGCGCCGACCAGCGTGGCCTGGAACGTCGACCCGACCGCGCCGGTGTCGACGGTGCCCAAGGTCACGGTGCACACCTGTCCGTCGGGTCCGGCCGCGCCGAACGCGTCGGTGAACGAGTCGAAGCCCGTTCCGTTCCAGTACACCAGCGCCCTCGTGGTGAGTACACGCCAGGCTTTGCCCGCGTGCGCCGAGGTCAGTTTTGCCGACAGCGCGGTCAATGCCGCTTGGTCAGCGATATCGCCCTCCCACCGGAACGGCGCGGCGGAATCGCCTGCCGGGCCGACCGGGCCCTGGGTGCCCGTCATCAGTTCCAGCGAGCCATCACGGGGAGTTCCGTGCATGGCCTGCACGATCGCGGGATCATCGACACCCTCGTCGATTCCACGGATCAGTGTCGATGCGAAGTATTCGCCTATGGTTGACATTTCACCTCATTCGATAGGTTCGGCGAAGACGACCAGCGACGCTCGCGAGGGGCTGAATCCGATGTTGCCTGTCCCGGTGCCGACCCGTTCACTGGCGACGACGAGAGTCGCCGGTTGTCCGGCGGGCACCGTGGCGAAGGTCGAACTCGGCGAAAGCACCTGGGTCGTCGTGCCGTCCCGGTAGGTCGGGAAGACCGGGCCGTAGATCCACCCGCCCGCGGACGCGACGCCCGCCGCGACCAGCGCACCCTGCGAATGACCCAATCGCACGGTCGGTTCCACGCTCTGCGCGCCGTTGTTCACCGAATACGCGTACAAATGGCCGTGCACGACCGGTCGCCACACGAAGGGTTGCGCCGGAATGGTGAACACCCCGCCTTCGATCCGGCTGACGGCCGTGACCGTCTCGGCAATGAAGTCCTCCTGGTACCAGGACCAGGGCCCAGCACCGAGCGGTGCGGGCGAGAACCGGAACTTGCGCATGGCGGCGTCCCAAGCGAACACGCCGCCCGCGCCCGGAGTCGTCGCGGTGTCGAAATCCGGTGACGTTGTGATCTGTCCGGACGCGCCCGCAGGCCCCTTCGGGCCGCGCAGACCGGCCGGAACGGTCACCTTGACCTGCTGGTTTCCGTCCGTCCCGGTGAATTCTATGGCCGGTTCGGTGCGGTTCTCGTTGTGCTCGGTGCCGATGACCTCGAGCGTGTTCGCGAACGCCGCGGGCCCTTGTGGTCCAACCGCGCCGGGTGAGTGCGACCAGGCGCTGCCGGTCCACAGGTCCATGCCGTCGGTGTCGAGCCGGTGCCACCACTTGCCGCGGTCCTCGGCGCCGAGTCCGGTGGGGCGGGCCGCGGCGTTCGCGATGGCACCCATCTTGTGGAAGGTGGTGCGGGGGCGGCCGCGGCGACCGCGCGGACCGGCGGGTCCGGCGGGCAGCGGCAGTGCGGCGACCTCGGGCGAGACCGCCGCTTCGGCGGTCAGGATCGGCAGGCCGTCCACGTCGGCCTGCCAGACCACGGTGATGTGGGCGGGGAATGAGATGTCCGCCATGGGTTCCTCCTCGTGGGGGAAGTCAGAAGATGAGCAGGTCCAGGTCCGCGCCCACGTCGGTGGCCAGATCCTTGATGGCGGCGGCGACGCGACCGAGGCGCTGCCATGCCTTGACGGTGGAGTCCTCTTCGTCGGCGCCGTCGCCGACGACGATCTGCCAGGTCGCGGCGGTCTCGCGGCTGTCGACGAAGGTCAGTTCGGTGACGAAGTCGGTGAAGACCTGGTCGCCGATGGCGAAACCGATCTGGTCGCCGAGTTCGAAATCCTTGCCGAGGATGTAGGGCGCGTTGTCCTCCACGGTGACCCGCTTGCTGGTGTAGCCGCGGGTCAGGTGCAGGCCCTGCAAGCCCGCGACCAGGCCGTCGAGCGTGAACGCCTTGTCGCTGCCGGTGATGTAGAGCTCACGGAACGCGTACGGTCCCGCGCGGTGCACCCGGCCGGTGTCGCGATAGACCATCCACGCCAGGAAGACATCGTTGAGCTGCCCGCGATACAGCCAGTCCAGCCCGATCAGCGACAACAGACCCTTGATGGCCAGTTCGATGCCCGCGTTGACCCAGCCGGGTGAGCGTCCACCGATGATGACGTCGGTGGCGGTCGGCTTGTGCAGCGCGACCTCCGACGGCCCGATCCCGGAGTACTCGCCCTCGAAATACCAGACCCACGGGAAGTTCCGGAACGTGCCGAGCCTGCCGTACTGGCCGTAGACGGTTTCGTATTCGGTGGTCGACTCGAAGTTCGGGTAGCGGACCGGCGTGGTGCCGTCCTCGGTGAATTCCTCGATCCACGAGGTGATTCCGTCGAGCAGCGTGCCGGTGGGACCGGTGACGCCGGACTTGTCCACCGTCTCCAGGACCACCGTGGGTCGGTCCAGATAGAAGTATTCCGGCGCGGGCTGCTCGTCCTCGCCGGGCAGGAAGAACCGCGCGGTCAGATTGACCCCGGAATCCTCCAGCATCGGCCCGAACAGCTTGTCCGCCATGTCGAATCGCGCCGAGGCGGCGTTCCACCGGCTGGTGTCGGTCATCGGGTCCACCGGAACCACGGCGATCGGAAACAGCGAATTGCCGATCCCGCCCCACTCCGGCGACCCCGCGTCCTGGCTCGGCACCCAGCCGGGCGCCTGCAACCGCATCAGGTTCGTCGTCAGATACGTGGTGATGATGCTGCGCGCGGGGCCGAAAAGGATGTGATGGCGTGGGAACTGCGCGAGGATCGGGGCGAACGGATTCGCCCAGCAGCAGATCGTCGCGATGTGGTTCCAGCAGTGGATAGCCTCGATGTCGACCGTCTCCAAGCCCTGCTCGTCCCGCACTATCGACGCTTTGGTGACGTACCCGTCCCAGCGGAAACCCTTGGTGTCCACGGTGATCGGGATGGTGGCGTCCTCGCCGAACTCGTTGTTGAAAAGGTGGTCGAAATGCACCATGTCGCGCGGGCAGATCATCTTCAGACCGCCCGCCGCGTTGCGCGGATAGGTGAACTCCAGCGACAGGTAACTGTGCTCCTCGCCGACCTCGCGCATGAACTTGTCCCAATACCGCACCAGCACGGGCGGATCGCGGAACTGCTCCTGCTCCTCGATGCGGACCTCGTCCATCCGCCGCGACTCGGCGTGCGGATCCCAGGCGCTCATCAGAACGGCCTCGAGGACCGGGGCGTCACCGCGACGATCAGACTCGACGCAGTGTTACCGCCCTCGACCTGCACCAGGAGGTCGGTGGAACTCCACGCGGGCAGCGCGGCCAGCCAGCGGCGACCCGCCAACTGCGCCCACACGTTCACCCCCGCCGTATTGCCGTCGGTGTGCAGACGCGCGGTGCGATGCCGAGGATGGGTGTCGATGCGCAACGTCTGATTCGCCAGCAGCGTCGGCGTCTGCACCAGGCGCGGCGTATCTCCGCCGACCGGGTCCAGAATCGACCAGCGCCCCGGACCGTTCATCGTGTAGCGCGGCCACGCGGGCTGATCGGCGGCATTGCGGGCCCGCACCGTCCCCTCGTTGAGGCCGAGTGTGTTCGTCCACACCGCGGTCTCCTCGAAATGGCGTTCCAGCGGGTCCATCGCGGTGGCCGACATTCGATAGAGGGCCAGCGCGTCATGCGCCGGATCGGTGTCGCCGACAATCTCCGGCGCGGCGTCGAGCTGCACTTGCTGGAAGCGCCAACCCTGATGCCGGGTGAAATACCCGACTGTGACGGGCTTGTCCGTGGACCAGCCGCGGAACCACGCATCGTGCACAGCGTGGAAATCTCGGACCCGGTGTTCCGAACCTATCTTCCCGACGGGCGAAATCACCACCAGGAAGTCCCATTCCTTCTTCGAGCGGACCGACCGCAAGAAGGTCGCGCCATCCTGTCTGGCCCCCTCGGAGACCAGCAATTGTGTCGGGGCGAACATGAACCCGGACTGCTGCGACAGCCGGACTCCTTCGCGTCCGCTGTTGGGTCCGGCCACATGCCAGACCCGTCCGTTGATGTCCCACACGACCACCTTCGTGCTGTGGGAATTCAAGAGTTGGTGGGTCATCGCCCGAAACCTCCTCCGCGTTGTTGGGCCAGCGTGCGACGCCTGCGGACCCGCTCGACCGCGATAGAAGCGCTCTTGGGGTCCATGCCGTTGAAGTTGTAGATGTCCTGGCGCACGGTTCGTCCGCCCTGTCGTTTCGCCAGGTCGACCAGACCGAAACCGCTTCCGATGACCTCCTTGGCGGTGTCGGCGGCGTATTGCCCGACGACTTCGACCGGCTTGAAGACCGTCTCGGCCGCGAGCTGACCCACGGTCGAGCCGATTACGCCACCCACGGCAGTCGCGATGGGGGCCGCAGGTCCCAGTCCGGCACCTAACGCGGTGCCGATCGCCGCTCCGACCTGACTGCCCGCCGACGCCGCGGCACCGGTGACCCCGCCCTTGATCGCGCCGAACAGACCGTCCTGGAGTCCGCCGGCGATGGCGGAGGACAGCCCGCCCTCGACCACCCCGGCCATGTCGAGGCTCTCCCAGGTCGACGCCTCGGCGTAGTCGTCGAGGACCGGCCCCGGCAGTTCGAGGGTTTTGAGATTAGGGGAAGGTGTGGTCCGCGCCGTGCCGCTCGGCCCCCACGTGCTGCCGGACAGGAACGCGGGCGACTGGCCGCCGCCCGCCGCCCCCGGGTCCCAGCCGCTGTTCATCGCGACCAACATCGGCAGCAGTCGTGCTGTCGTCGCGGCGTTGACGACAAACTCGCCGTTGGAGAGCCAGGTCAGGATGTCATCACTGGTCGATGTCCCAGGCCCGCTCACCAGGCCGCCCGCCGCTCGGCGTGGGATGCTGGGACCGGCCAGCTGCGCCAGCAGAGCGGTCGGCTGTACGTGGCCCGCGAAATCAGTTGGGGCGAAAGCCTTTCCGATGGCGCCGCGAGGTCCCTCGGCCGACGGCATGAGAGAGTGCTGGGCTGCGGCGAGCGGTGAGTCGAGAAGGCCCGGCATCGCGGCCGCCGCATGCGGAGCATCGGACAGTCGCGACGATCCCGAGGTGAACACGTTCGGGTGGTGACCGCCGGCGACAGCGCCCGCGAGGCCGATCGGATCGCCGGTCATCCCAGAGGCCGGCGGTGCTGGCCTCGATACCTGCGGTGTGAACACATCCGGCGGTTCTGCCGCAGCCTCCCCGGAGACGACCGGGTGAGGGAAGCCGGGAAGCATCGACCTCGGTCGATCGAAACCTGCCTGCGGAATCGGGGACGCCCCCGCCGTGGGACGGAGAGCTTCCTTCCCTCCGGGCGCGGACGCGCCGAGCGAGCCGAACGCGACGCTCGATCGAGCGGTTTCGCCTGCCCGCGGAAAGCCGCGGCGAGAGAGGAATCCGGGCGGGTCGCGGTGCGCGTCGTTGCTGTCACCGCCCGCTCGGATCATCGGATCATTGCCTGCGGGAGCGACTCGGCGAGGCAGGTCGCCGTTTCCGTCGACCTGTGCGCCGACGGGCGTCACGATCGCGGCCGTGCTGTTCCGGTCACCGTAGCGCGGATGTGTGATCGGTCCACTGGACCGACTTTCGCTGTTCTCGGATTCCGTGTGTCCAGATGCCATTGTCTTCCAAACGTTCGAAGGGCCGGTGACGGGCACCGTCCTCAATTCAGCGCAGCGCCCTGGTGTCCCCAGGAGAGGAAGGCATCCATCACCTCGATGCCCGCGGCGGTTCCGATTCGCTCGACGGCGGGCTTCAACCCCGGGCGCGGAATCGGTTCGGGCCGATCACGACCGTCCTGAGCGGCGGCGGTCTTCGACCACACCAGCCAGCGCAGGGAGTCGGCCATATCGGCGAGTAGGTACTGGGTGAGTTGCCACTGGTGTTCTTCGCTGTAGAGCGAGCGCGCCAAGGCGGAGTCCGCGGGTGCGTGGCGGATCAGTACCTTGAGGTCACGCCACGTCAAGGCGTCCGTACCCAGGGTCCGCAATCGGACGCCGACGGTGATCAGATGGTATTCGACAGCCTCGGCATGCTCTTCGAGCAGAGCATCGAGGCTCAGAATTCCCCCAGGCTCACCCCGGAATGGACACGCCATTCGTCGAGGAGCGCCTGGAAGGTTCGCTGGTCGAGGTCGTCCAGAATCGCCAGCGCCTCGGCGGACACGGTCATCTCGATCAGCGTGTAGAGCGCGTCGATGTCGTGCATCCGGCGGATTCGTCGGACCAGACCGGGCTTGAGATAGCTCAATGACGGAAGCCGGACCTCGATGCCGGCGATGATGCGAACGAAGTCGTTCTCGACCTGTGCGTGGGTCGAATCGGGTGCTTTCTCCATGGTGCACCGCCCCTTTCGATAGATGTGACTGTGTCCGCGTATCGCGGCGATCCGAGGGCCCAGCGGCAGCGGGGCGGGCCTGCGCATGATGATTGGTACCCCGCTGCCACTGGGGGCTCTCAGGAGGTGAAGACGCCGTCGTCCAGGTAGCGGTACGCCTTCACGCCCGAGTCGTCCTTGAACGCCTCGACGGTGATGGTGAAACCGGCCAATTCCTTGGACACGAACTTCTTCTCGGTGACCTGCGCGATCCTCGCGTTGGGGAGGACGATCCGCAGTTTTTTGGTGTCGTTCTTCATGTCGAAGACCCAGGCACGCGACGGCAGCACCGAACCGGTCTCCTCGACCTTGACGAGGGTGCCGGTGGTGCTGGTCGAGGCGGTGACGGTGAGGTTGTCCGGTCCGAACACCTCACTGAGCACATCCCGGTCCCACACCGCGTAGAGGGTCAGGCCGAAACGGACCGAGTGCTCGGTTTGCAACTGCGCGATGATGTCGGCGTTCCAGTCCTTGACCGTCTCGAGCTTGCGCTCACCCTTCGACTCGATACCGTCCTCGGAGACGTAACCGAGCGGCTTGAGCGCGACGTTGATGGCATCCGACGCCGAGGTCGGCAGCGGCGAACCGAGCGGGCCGACGAGAACGCCGCCGGTGACGGCGATATTCGGGGTGCCCGCACCGATGAACTTGCTGGAAGGCAGAGCCATTGTGTTATCTCCCTTGGGATTTGCGCAGGCCCTCGGGATGAGTATTCAGTTGTACCCCGGAACACCGGAGTGTCAGGCGAGGACGGATCCCCGCACGTAGAAGTCGGCGACAATCGTGTGCCGAGGGGAGGAATCCTCCGGTTCGGTGCTGTTCTCGATACCGACGTCATCGATGCAATCGCACCAGACGCCGCCGACATAGCCCGGAGAGGCAGCGGCCAGAATGGCTCGCACCGTGGCCGCCAACTGCGCCGACGCACCACCGGTGTCGTAGCAGTCGAGCACCATGCGTGGACGGTCCAGAATCAGATTCGGACCGCGAATACCTTCGCGGTCCTCCCTGTCGACGCGCTTCTTGCGATCGTTGCGCTGGACACGGACCACCCGCGCTGGAATCGGATCAGGGATGTCGACGACGACTTCTGCGGTATCGGACAGCGCGCCGAGTTCGGTCGTGAGGAAATCGGCGAGCGCGTTCTCCATATCCGGGAACACGATACGTTCACCCATCGAGTGACCGCCTTTCTTCGCAATGGGCGATGACCGGACCAATCGGTTCGGTCATCGCCCGGCAGGAATGTTCGATCGAGATGGCAATATCTGGCGGCGGCCCTAGACCAATTCCTCGGGGTTGGGTCGCCGTCGTTGATTCGGCTGTGACGGTGCCGGAGCAGGTGCGGGTGCCGACGGTTGGCTCGGTGCCGGAGCGGGAGCGGGAGCAGGTGCCGAACTGGCCGGCGGTGACCACCGCGGTGCAGGTGTGGCGGGCACAGATGGAACCGGGTCCGGAATCGACGGCAGCTCCGGTGTCGTAACAGGCGGCGCGATCTCCGTGCGCGGTGTCTCGCGCATTGATCCAGGTATCAAAAGCCGTCCGGGAATCCGACCTGGAATCGGTACGAACGGTAACAAGTACGGCAGAATACGCTCGTGGTAGTCGAGGCGAGGGCCGCTCTTGCCGTTATCGCTCCGTGGCGCGGGCCCTGAGAGCTCCGGTTTCGGCTTTGTCCTCAGATACCATCCGCCTTTACCGTTGCTCTCCCATTTCCATCCCGGCGGGGGCTCGAATTGCGGGTACCACTGCCGCTCGCCGTGTAACGGATGAACCCCCTTGTTCGGCACGACATGAAACTCCGGTAGCACCTTATCGCCGTTCGCGTCTTCGCCGTAGTCGGGTTCCCAATGGGTATCCTGCGGAATGGGTGGCAACATATTTGTCTTATACTTTGGGTCATACCAGAGGTCCGGCGGAAGTGGAATCATTTGCATGTACTGCCCGTCGAAGATCCACCCCTGACCCAGGGGCGGATCCGGCAGATCGTGAAGATCTGGATATGTGTAAGGATTTCCCGGATTGAGGGGCATCAGCTTGAACCCGCCGTTCCCATTCGAATACCAACCGTACCCGTCCGGCTCGCCTGGCAACACCGGCCGCGGCGGCTCAGGTGGAGCCGGGTTTTCCTGGGGCCGCGGTTCAGGCTGCTGCTCCGGAAGCGATCCTGGTTGCTGTCGAGGCTGCCATTCCGGTTGTGCCGGCTGCCCGGGATCGGCCTCGTTACCGGTACTCGGAAGCTCCACCGGCAGAGGTGACGGCGCGATCTCCGGCGCGGGCACAGGCGGCGCCTCCGACGGAACTGCGGGTAGCTGTCTACTCGGCGGTGCCGTCCTCGCCCCGCGAGCCCCGGATGAGGACCCGACTTTAACGTAGTCGGCGTTCTGCCGATCCGGGATTCGTCGATATTCCCGCTCCCATACCTCGTCGTCGTCTTCGTCCCAGTAACGCGGATCGTTGCCATCCGGCTTAACGGTGGGCGAATACCGAGGCATAGTCGGCCGGACCGACGGCATAAACTTCCGGAACGGGTTCGATTTTCCATTCCACTGGGCCAGAAGCCACGCCAGTATCTTTTGGATATCGGGGTACTTTTCATTCTTTATAAGATCGGCAAGCGCTGCGACCTGTTCCGGCGTCAGGCCCAGCTCGTACAAGAATCTCAGGAAGTCCGGATCATCCACTATGGACGGATGCGGATACATTCTCAGCCCGAACAGAAGATCCACGACCATCGCCCAGAAAATCAAGGCTTCGCGCGCGCGCTGCGCATCGGGGCCCGACAGCTTCGTCTTTCCATCAGACAGAGGCGGAAGAATGCCCAGCAGACGCAAACGCCGGTAGATCATATTCCAGACTATTCTGAGACTGCTTTGATGGAGCGCGTCTGCGTCAGATCCCCAGATCCCCCGCAGATTCCAAGTCTTGTTCTTTTCACTCGCGTCGAACACCCCGTCGAGTATCTCCCAAATTTCCTGCTCGACAGCATGATGAATCTGTTTTCCATATGGCGGAATCCCTGTGTCGATCCAATAATTCTGCCGGTATTCCTTCTGCTTCAGGTACTCCTCGTAGAGCGGCTCACCTTCCTCGGGCAGCGGGAATTTATCCACAGGTAGTCGCTGACCTGATTTCCAGGGATAAGTTGCCGGCGGCTTAGGTGTGCCGGAATTATTCTTCGCCGCCTTATTCTTACTCTTCGACTTAGCGCTATACTCCTCGAAGGCTGGCAGCACTTCCGCCGTAACAGTGCCTTCGGTCTCATCGGAAGTTCTCGCCCCGAGGGAACCGTCCTGCTCAGAATCGGCGATGTACCGAATTTCTCGACCTGCCCCAAAAGGCGATGTCGGATCGAAATGCCCGGCCACCTCATCGATACCCGACGCGCCAGAACTCAGGGCCGCCCATCCGAATCCGGCGGTTCCGTTCACAGCCGTAGCTTGCCGAGAGAGGGCTCGACGAACATCCAGGCGATCGAGCATCCTGGCGGCCGTATGCGGCGTCATGCCATCGAAATTGCGAACGTTGACCTTTCCCGCAACTTCGTCCAACTCGGCGGTATAGCGCGGAAGAACACCGAAATTCGCCGCACCAGCAGATAATTCGGCCATTGCACGTCTAGAATAGTGGACGGCAACTACTTCCGCCTGCTCGCCCGATTTCGCATGTTCGAACGCTGAGGCGAACTGCGTCATGACGCCGTTCATCCAGGACGATTCGACTGGCGGCAGCAAAACCTTCGCAATATCGAAGACAGAACTGCCGGCTACATTGACAATTAAGTTATTCACTCGATCCTCGAATTCGACATGCGGTACGCGCAGCACAAACGCGCGACGTATTCGCAGAACCACGCCAATACCGATGAGAAATACAGATCGACGGCGATAAAGAAGTACCAAATGCTCAGTGAGCAGGACCGCGCAAAACTATTTCATCGAGGGAATAACCGGATGCACCAGTGGATTCACGTGGACATGGAGCACTGATATTCGACACCCGAACAGGGGCCACCGAGGCCGAGAACGTTCTGGGAAGATTGCCGAAGGCACGATGGAGTCATTGCATCCGAGTACTCAAGATTGCAGCGCGGACGGGAAAGGCAAAGCCGCAGACGGCAGGCTCTATATTATCTGAGCGCAGTGAAGCAATACAACGAGGACTGCTGTATCGCGAATATTCCACCAAAGTCGTCGCCAGGCTCTCTGAAACTGGACGAACACTTCGATGAAAGGTATCGATTACAGCGGCTCCATAATGTAATTCCGAAACTTCGAATCTCGGGAGGTCAGCAACTCGACTGCCTTTTCTGAGAGGATCAACAAGCCCTGCTGCTCGATACCGAAATCGTCGGCGAAGGCCTTGCCGGTGATGATGAGGCCGCGCAACGGAGGGACCTCGAACAACGAATCATCTTCGATGTCAGGTTTCAGCGAACTCGTCACCGGACCAAACTCGAATCCCGTCAGGTCCGTCTTCGAGAGAGCCTCCGCGAGCGGCTCGGTAACCGCGAACGCCGCACCATATGATGTGATCAACTCCGCTCGAACCGGGACCGCGAACGTCAGATGTGCTGATATTTGCCGCGGCGGATCGAATCTGCCGTCCCACTCGACGCCGCCAAAGCCCGCAGGACATTCCGGGTTGGTCTCGTAGAACTTCATCCCATCGCTCCGAGCGTGTGAGTGGCGGCGATCTGGTTCACGAAAGCCTACACGCCGCACGGAACGGGATATTGGCTGCGACACTTCTCAACGCACCTCTTCGATACGGCGCAGGAGTTGGGTCACCAGACCCGCGTGGGCTTCCGACTTGGTCGGGGCTTCGTGGACGAGTCCGCGTGGGTGGACAGCGCACCACAGACCGTTCTCAGCCTGGTTGACGACGATGTCGTCGACGTCGTAGAAGCTTTCCGGGTCGGGCACGGGCCATTGGCCGTGCTCGTCCTTGGTGATGTGCACGCCGGTGTCGAACGCGCCGGGATGGCCGCCGGGTGTGGGCGACCAGCGGATCTCCTCCAACTCGGGATGCAGGCGCACTCCGCGTTTGACGAGGTATTCGGCGACGCGGTTGGCCTGACGGATCCTGGTGACGGTGGGCTCGACGGTGGCGCCCGCCCCACGCCGCCATTCAGGCAGGTGGATCACCGACAACTCGTCGGCCAGCGCTTTCACCTCGGGGTCGATGTCATCGAGATCGGCTGGACGCTCGATTTTCCCGGTCAGCACACTCTGCATGAGAGCCAGGAACTCGGGTGTGACCAGCTGGCCGGATTCCGTGCGCGTGTAGGCCGTGCCACCGAACTCCACAGTTTCGACAACGTCACCATTGGTCATGAGTACTGACTCCTTCGTGCGCTCGGAGCGCGACAACTTGCTGGATGTATCGGTTGCGGCGGTAGCGCTCGCGGATCGCGCGAGATCGGCACCCCACGTGGGCTGCGCTCAGGGGGCGACGATCTGCTGGTTGTAGCGGGCATATTTGGGCAGGCCGTCGATGTAGAGGACGCCCAAGTCGAAGTCGCCGCTGTACATTTCGCGATGTGGGCCGTTCACGATCACCGTCAGCTTGCTGACCTCCGGTACGGAGGGGTTGCAGCGGACGACGATGTCGTAATGGTCGAATTCGCCGATCGGTTCGACGCGATCGATGGCAAGGAAGCCGTTGACGAAGAATTCCGTCTGGTAGCCGCGGGTGTGGAAAGTGAGGGTGCGCTGGATGTTCAGCGTGCTGACCGTGGTCGCCGTGTAAGACAGGTAGAACCACGAATCGCCGAACCGGCGCGCTAGGCCGAGTGAGATGGCCGGTGCGGACACAGGTTCCAGCGAGGCTGTGACCACGACCTGAGACACGGTGTCCACCGCCTGGTCGTCGTAGACGACGTAGAACTCGGCGCGGCCGATGTCGTCCACGACTCGGACTTCGTCGATCCGCACGAAGCCGGGGATGTAGAAGTCCTGGCCCATCAGGTAGCCGATGAGGACGGTGGTCTTCTCCATGGAAATCTCCAAATCATCAGATGCGCACTAGTTGTCCGCCACGGCTCACGGCTCGCGAGACGGTGGCGACGGTGCGCGGTGGAATCAGGGTCGGGTCGTAGACAGATTCGGACCGATCCGGTGGCCTACGGGAGATCGGTCAGTGGGTCGTGGCCGAGGAAGTAGGGCGCGGCGATGAGGTCGCAGAGGGTGGGACGGTCTCGGTGTAGACGGAAGGCGACGGCCGGGCCCAGGTGTTCACGGATGTCGGCGAGGTACTCGGCCTCGAATGGGGCGCGCGGGGTGGGGTCGAGAGGCATGGCCGGCCACCTCTTGGTCGAGTGTCCGAGGTGGCACCCCACCCCCGGGTAGATGGGACCTGGAGGTGGGGCGGTGCGCCCTGATGCTTACCTCGGCTGCGGCCGCGGCGGTCGGGCGCGCGGGAGCGGTCGGGGCGGGTCGGGGTCCGGGCTGGTCAGCGGGTTCGAGCGGAGGTGGGGTGAGGCGGCCTGCGGCGACCAAGAGATGG
>NZ_JAFMPL010000128.1:0-19828 GCF_019038455.1 Nocardia noduli | reverse complement strand
CCCGGAAGGGGCGGCCCGCGCGGGTGCCAGGCAGGTCGGTGCCGAACATGAGCGCTTCGGGGTTGACGGCGTGGATGCGGCGCAGCGTGTTGGCGACGTTCATGGAGACGCGGCCGAAACCGGTCGCCTTGACGCGGGCCCCGCGATCGACGAGGTCGAGCAGGTAGGGCAGGCCCTCGTCGGACATGCCGAGGTGGTCGATGGAGAAGGCGGGAAGTTTGGAGATGACCGGTTGCAGCGAGGTGAGCATCTTGCCGTCGATGTAGACCTCGACGTGCCAGCCGACCAGGTCGTGGGCGCGCAACGCCTGCAGGGTCATGGCGGTGATGTCGGCGGCGGCGCGTTTGACGTTGAAGCGCAGCGCCCGCACCCCGGCGCGATCCAGGTCGACGATCTCCTCGTCGGTCGCTTCGAGGTCGAGCGCGGTCACGCCGACCCAGCCTTCGCCCAACTCCGATAGTGCCGCCTTCAGGTAGCTCTGGTCGGTGCCTTGGAACGAACCGCTGACTACCGCGCCTCCGCGTATGTCGAAGCGCGACATGCGCTTTCGGTAGTCGGCGATGGTGAATGGGCCGGGCAGGTAGCCGTCGTTCTCGGCCAGCGGGAACCGCGGGTCGAAGATGTGGACATGGGCATCGAACACTTGTACAGAATGCCTCAGTCGTCGAGTTTCCGCTGTGGCGACGGTCGCCCGCAGGGTCGACCGCCGCTGTCTCGCGGTTTCTAGACCTTGTGCGGTTCGCTCGCGCGCAGCATGTCCTCGCGCTCGACGACCTTGACCCGCTCGCGGCCTTCGGGCTCGCCGAGTGCGCGTTCGTGGGCGTCGAGGCGGTACCAGCCCTGCCAGGTGGTGAACGGCACGCCCTTGGCCTCGAGGAAATCGGTCACGGCGTCGAGTTCGGGTTCGGGGGCCGAGACGAAGCCTTCGGCGTCGTCGAGCAGGCAGGCCACGGTCTCGTTGGCGTCGCCCTTGGTGTGACCGATGAGGCCGACCGGGCCGCGCTTGATCCAGCCGGTGACGTAGGTCGCGGGCACGAAACGCGCCTTGCCGTCGGCGTCCTCGTCGGCCAGTACGCGTCCGGCCTCGTTGGGCACGGTGCCTGCCTGGTCGTCGAAGGGCAGGTTGGTGATGTTCTGCGACAGGTAGCCGACCGCGCGGTACACGGCCTGGATGTCCCAGTCCTTGATGACCCCGGTGCCCTTGACGTTGCCGGTGCCGTCGAGTTCGGTGCGTTCGGTGCGCAGACCGATCACCTTGCCGTCGGCGTCGCCGACGATCTCGGCGGGAGATTCGAAGAAGTGCAGGAACAGCTTGTGCGGACGGTTGCCCTGGTCGCGGATCGCCCACTGCTCGAGGGTGTTGGCGACCATGTCGACCTGCTTGGAATGGCGGCGGGCCGCTTCCGAGCCTTCGTCGTAGTCGATGTCCTCGGGGGCGACGATGACCTCGATCGTCGGCGAGTGGTCGAGTTCACGCAGTTCCAGCGGGGTGAACTTGGCCTGGGCCGGGCCGCGGCGACCGAAGACGTGCACCTCGAGCGCCTTGTTGCCCTTCAGGCCCTCGTAGACGTTCGGCGGGATCTCGGTGGGCAGCAGTTCGTCACCGGTCTTGGCCAGCACGCGCGCCACGTCGAGCGCGACGTTGCCGACGCCGAGGACCGCGACCTTCTCCGCGTCCAGCGGCCAGGTGCGCGGCACGTCGGGGTGCCCGTCGTACCAGGAGACGAAGTCGGCGGCGCCGAAGGAGCCGTCGAGATCGATGCCGGGGATGTCGAGGGCGCGGTCGGCGTTCGCGCCGGTGGAGAAGATGACCGCGTCGTAGAAACGGCGTAGGTCGTCGAGGGTGATGTCGGTGCCGTAGTCGATATTGCCGAGCAGGCGGACCTGCTCTTTGTCGAGCACCTTGTGCAGGGCGGTGATGATGCCTTTGATGCGCGGGTGGTCGGGCGCGACGCCATAGCGGATCAGCCCGAACGGCGCGGGCATGCGCTCGTACAGGTCGATGCTGACGTCGGCGTCGGACTTCATCAACGCGTCGGCGGCATAGATGCCCGCCGGTCCCGCGCCGACAATGGCGATGCGGAGCGGACGGGCCGCCTGAGCATCACCGCTCGCTGCTGCACTCTGTTCGGTCATCTCTTCCGCGCACCCTTATGTTCGAAATTAATGGCGTTGGTCTTAGCTTAGGCTAAGTTCACGCGTCGTTCGGTCGCACCTCACGATGCGTGACGCTGGTGCTGCCGGCACGTGCCCGCACGTTGCCCAGGTCGCTACGACGGTGAGCTGTCATATGGCTATGACAGCAGGCCGCAGTCCCGCGATTCTATCGGTGGCATGTCATACGACCTATCAGGGTGTCGTGAACTGGATGGATGCCGTACCTCACGGCGATCACGAACGACCCGTGACACCAGCCTACCGACGCCGCTTCGGCACGGCACACGGTCGGACCGGACGGGCGCGGCGGGGGCGGACGTCGGATTCCCGCGCCGACCAGGGATCATCGAGGGATGACCGAGCAGCGCCCCGCCCCCGAGGACGACGAAGCGATCGTGGTCGATCAGACCGACAAACGCACGATGGCCCCGTTCATCGCGGCCGC
This sequence comes from Nocardia noduli, assembly GCF_019038455.1. Lineage (NCBI taxonomy): Bacteria > Bacillati > Actinomycetota > Actinomycetes > Mycobacteriales > Nocardiaceae > Nocardia > Nocardia noduli. Next base: position 17,226 of record NZ_JAFMPL010000128.1, on the reverse strand, counting down.
CGTCTTCGCGGCGATCGTGCTGGTCGTGATCGTGGCGGGCGGGGTGTTCTCGCCCGCTGAGAAAAATGTCACAGAGGCCGACCGGATCGCGGCGGCCGCGCAGAACTACGCGAGCGCCCGCAACTCGACCGATTCGGTGCCGCCGCCGGGTGTGGCGTGCGACGGATTCGACGAGGGCAAGTCGCCGCTGGCCGGACAGTTCGCGGGGGGCGGATCGTCCGGAAGTTCGATCGAGATACCGAAAGTCGCGGAGCAGCGGGTCAACGGTGACCGGGGCAAGGCCGCCGTCACCGTGCGGGTCGACGGCCGCGTGAGCACCGAGACCTGGAACTTCCTCCGGGCGGGCGACAGGTGGGTGGTCTGTGGGTGACCGGTGCCCACGACCTGCCCGCGTGTCGCATATGAATGTTTGACATGTCGGCCGTCGGACGGGCAATCTCAGTTCAGGTCATGAGAACCAGCGTCAAGCCCCGGCTTGCTGGTCGGCAACCCTCCTCCGCGGTGGGGTGCTCCGGGTGACGACCCGGCCGCGCACCGAAAACGGGTGTGGCAAGTGCGGATTCACAGGAGGATCGACATGAGTTATGCCGGAGACATCACCCCGCAGCAGGCGTGGGAAATACTCCAGGAGCATCCCGAAGCCGTCCTGGTCGACGTGCGCACCGACGCGGAATGGCGTTTCGTCGGCGTGCCCGACACCAGCTCGATCGATCGGCCGACGGTGCTGATCGAATGGGTCGACAGCAACGGCGCCCGTAACACCGAATTCGCCGACCAGCTCGGCAAGGCCCTCGGGACGCGCGATCCGGAAGCACCCGTGGTCTTCCTGTGTCGCTCCGGTCAGCGTTCGGCGCATGCCGCGAATCTGGCGACCCAGCTCGGGATCGGCCCGTCCTACAACGTGCTGGACGGATTCGAGGGCGGCCTCGACAACTCCGGTCACCGCGGCGGCCAGGGCTGGCGTGCCACGGGTCTGCCCTGGCGGCAGTCGTGATCACCGGCGGCGCGTTCGACAAGCCGCTGCCCGACGACGTCGGTCCGGCGACCCTCGGTGTGCGCGGCGGTCTGCGCCGCTCCGGTTTCGAGGAGACCTCCGAGGCGCTGTACCTGACCTCCGGTTTCGTCTACGAGAGCGCCGAGGCGGCCGAGGCCGCGTTCACCGGCGACGTCGAACATTTCGTCTACTCCCGCTACGGCAACCCGACGGTCGCCATGTTCGAGGAGCGGATGCGTCTGCTCGACGGCGCGGAAGCCTGTTTCGCCACCGCGAGCGGCATGTCGGCCGTATTCACCTCGCTCGGAGCGCTTTTGAGCGCGGGCGATCGACTGGTGGCCGCGCGCAGCCTCTTCGGCTCCTGTTTCGTGGTGTGCAACGAGATCCTGCCGCGTTGGGGCATCGAAACCGTCTTCGTCGACGGCGAGGATCTGGACCAGTGGGAACAGGCGCTGTCGGTGCCGACGCAGGCGGTGTTCTTCGAGACCCCGGCCAACCCCATGCAGACCCTGGTCGATGTGCGCAAGGTCAGTGAACTCGCCCACGCGGCGGGCGCGAAGGTGGTGTTGGACAACGTCTTCGCCACCCCGCTGCTCCAGCGCGGGTTCGACCTCGGCGCCGACGTCCTCGTCTATTCGGGCACCAAACATATCGACGGTCAGGGCCGGGTACTCGGCGGCGCGATCCTCGGCCCGCAGGACTACATCGACGGTCCGGTGAAGAACCTGATGCGTCACACCGGTCCGGCACTGAGCCCGTTCAACGCGTGGACGCTGCTCAAGGGGCTCGAGACGATGCCGCTGCGGGTGCGGCATTCCACCGAATCGGCGCTGAGGATCGCGCGCTTCCTCGAGGGCAACGATTCGGTGAGCTGGGTGCGCTACCCCTATCTGGAATCGCATCCGCAGCACGCGCTGGCGACCAGCCAGATGAGCGGCGGCGGCACCGTGGTCACCTTCGAACTCGACGCGCCCGCGAACGAGGCGAAGAAACGGGCCTTCGAAGTGCTGAACCGGTTGCGGATCGTCGATATCTCGAACAATCTCGGCGATTCCAAGTCGCTCATCACCCATCCGGCCACCACGACGCACCGCGCCATGGGGCCCGAGGGGCGCGCCACCATCGGCCTGTCCGACGGGGTGGTGCGCATCTCGGTCGGCCTGGAGGATGTGGACGACCTGCTCGGAGACCTCGAGCGCGCGCTGCGCTGAGATTCGACGCGACACACGAAAGAACCCCGTCCCGACCGGGACGGGGTTCTTCGCGTTCATCGATCAGGCGAGCGCGCGCAGGCGGGGGCCGAGATCGCGTTCGAACAGTTCGAGGAACCGGCGCTGATCATGGCCGGGAGCGTGGAAGACCAGGTGGTTGAGCCCGGCGTCCAGGTACGGCTTGATCTGGGCGACGGCCTCGTCGGGGTCGCTGGCGACGATCCAGCGCTTGGCGATCTGTTCGATCGGCAGCGCGTCGGCGGCGGTTTCCATCTCGATCGGGTCGGTGATGCTGTGCTTCTGTTCGGCGGTCAGCGACAGCGGCGCCCAGAAACGGGTGTTCTCCAGCGCCAGTTCGGGATCGGTGTCGTAGGAGATCTTGATCTCGATCATCCGGTCGATATCGTCGACCGCGCGTCCGGCCTTGCCCGCGCCCTCGGCGACGGCGGGCATCAGCTTCTCGGTGTAGAGGTCCATACCCTTGCCCGAGGTGCAGATGAAACCGTCGCCCGCGCGACCGGCGTACCGGGCGACCAGCGGGCCGCCCGCGGCGATGTAGACGGGGATACCGCCCTTGGGCACGTCGTAGATGGAAGCGCCCACGGTCTTGTAGTACTGGCCCTCGAAATCGGTGCGCTCACCGGTCCACAGGGCGCGCATCAGGTCGACGGATTCGCGTAGCCGGGCGAACCGCTCCTTGAACTCCGGCCATTCCCCGGTGTAGCCGGTCGCGATCTCGTTGAGCGCCTCACCGGTGCCGACACCGAGCATCACGCGGTCCGGGTACAGGCAGCCCATGGTCGCGAAGGCCTGGGCGATCACCGCGGGGTTGTAGCGGAAGGTCGGGGTCAGCACCGAGGTGCCCAGCTGGATGCGCCGGGTGCGCTCACCCACCGCGGCCATCCAGGCCAGCGAGAACGGGGCATGTCCGCCCTTGTGCCGCCACGGCTGGAAATGATCGCTCACCGTCGCGCTGTCGAGTCCGTGTTCCTCGGCGAGCACCGCGATCTCGACCAGTTCACGCGGTCCGAATTGTTCCGCCGACGCCTTGTATCCGAGTTTGAGACCACTCATATGCGTCACTCCTTCGCTTCGCTGCCACGCATCCGGTGCGGGTATTTCCGACACCGGTCGGCCGCACGCGGGCGTTTCCCGCACCAGCGCCGCGTGCGGCGTACGGCTGATTCGACCATAGCCAGCCCGATTCGCGACGTTGTGCAGGGGCGCGTCCGACGGCCCGCCGCGCCGTGTCCGGGCGCTCCCGGCGCGGGTAGCCGATAATTGACTCGTGACTCCAGACGACGAGCCGATCCTGTCCTACCTCACCGATATGGACGGGGTGCTGGTCCACGAGGATCACCTCGTCCCCGGCGCCGACGATTTCCTCGCCGAATTGCGTGACAAACAGATCCCGTTCCTGGTCCTGACCAACAATTCGATTCGCACCCCGCGTGATCTGCAGGCCAGGCTGCGGCACAGCGGTCTCGACATCCCCGAGGACGCGATCTGGACCTCGGCGTTGGCGACCGCGACATTCCTCGACGACCAGCGCCCGAACGGCACCGCCTACGTGGTCGGGGAATCCGGTCTCACCACGGCACTGCACGAGATCGGCTATGTGCTGACCGATAGCGACCCGGATTACGTGGTACTCGGTGAGACCCGCACCTATTCGTTCGAAGCGATCACCACCGCCATTCGGCTGGTCGAACGCGGCGCTCGATTCATCGCCACCAATCCGGACGCGACCGGACCCTCACGCGACGGATTGCTTCCCGCGACCGGTTCGGTCGCCGCGCTCATCACCCGCGCCACCGGCAAGGACCCCTACTACGTCGGTAAACCGAATCCGCTCATGATGCGCTCGGCATTGCGGCGCATCGGCGCGCATTCGCAATCCACCGTGATGATCGGGGACAGGATGGATACCGATGTCGTCTCCGGTCTCGAGGCGGGTATGCGCACGATCCTGGTGACCACCGGAATCTCGACCCGGAATTCGGTCGAACAATATCCGTATCGGCCGACGGCGGTCATCGATTCGGTCGCCGATCTCGTCGGACGCACCTCGCGACCGTTCGGTGACTGAAACCCCCGGCGTCTCCGCGCGCGCGGAACGTGAAGCGCCCGTTGCGGTGTCGGGGGCGCGGTGTAGCTTCTCGGCCATGATTGCCGATGCACGAAGCTTCAAGGCGGACCAGGTGTCACGCGAGGAAATCCTGGCCGCGATCGAGGGGTTCCGGGAGGAATACAAGGCCGAGCAGATCACCGGGGCGCTCGACGATATCGAGAGCTACACCCTCGACATTCTGTTCGTGGCAGGGGATCTGCACATCCGAGGCGATCTGGACCTGTTCACCGAGGGGGCGTTCCTGCTGATCGTTCTCGGGGATCTCCGTGTCGACGGCGTGTACACCGACCAGGACGACCCGGAGACGTATCTGCTGGTCACCGGCGATATGCACGCCAGGGACGTGGTGACGGCGGGGTGGCTGGAAGTGCACGGAAGTCTGCGTGTCGACAGGCTCATCGGCGACTACAACGATTGCAGTGCCTATATCGGCGGAAGTGTGCTCGCCGACCTGTTCTACGGCGAAGAGCATTTCTTCACCATCGAGGGTGAGTTGGAAGCCGACGTCGTGGTCGGGAGACCGCGCCTGATGATCGACGACGAACCGGAGCCGATCGAACTCGACGATCCGAAACTGCTCGAGTATTTCGATCGGGAGCTGCTGCGAATTCTCGAGGACACCGCCGAGGACGGCACCCCGATCATCGACGTCGACGGCTTCAAGGATTTCCGAGAGGTGAAACACCGCGTCATCAAGGGAGTTCCGCTCAAGACCCCGTAGTCGCGTCGGTATCCGCCCACGGCGTGGTTCGGCGCCGTGGGATCACCGTTGCCCTTCGGCGCACGGTAGCAACGGTTTTCGCGGCTGACCCGAATGCCGATGCCGGTGTCGAAGAGATACCCCTGCGCACAGTTACCCGCCCTGGCCGCCGACTCGGCGGTCGCGCTCGATATCCGCGAGATGCTCGATATTGGCCCGATCGCCGGATTCCGCACTCGGACGTCCGGCGAACCACGCGTCGAGTATCTCGGTGAGTTCGGCGCCCGAGGTCGTGCGCAGGCTGAGCGCGAGCACGTTCGCGTCGTTCCAGGTGCGCGCCCCGGCGGCCGTCGCGGCATCCGCGCACAACGCGGCCCTGATCCCGGCGACCTTGTTCGCCGCGATCGACGCACCGGTTCCGGTCCAGCAGCACACGATGCCCTGATCGGCGCGGCCCTCGGCGACGTCACGCGCGACGGCTTCGCTCGCCCACGCCCAATCGTCGCGTTCGGTCTCCGACAGCGCGCCGTGCACCGTGGTCTCGAAACCGCGCCGCGCGAGTTCACGAACCACCTCGTCGGCGACCCCGGTCCGCTCGTCGGCCGAAACAGATATCCGCATGGGCCAAGGGTAGTGAGCGGCGGGACCGCGGGGAACACGGATCTCGGTCGGTACCGGGCGAATTCCCTCGCGCACCGACCGGGCCGCGCGTTGTGGACGCCGTAGCGTGGTTCGTGAACTCGCGCGACGTGGTGTCGACAGCGACACCCAGGCGAAAGGTGGGAGCCCGATCCGGTCAGGTCCGGTCGGTGATCGCGTCGAGCGCGGCCGACAGTTCGGTCAGCATCGCGACGATCTCGGCGAATCGTTGTTGTCCGAGCTCGGCGACGAGCCGGTCGGCGATCACCGCGTGCGCGGGTGTGATCCGCTCGACGGCGGCGCGCCCGTCCTCGGTCGAGGCGACCAGTTTGGCGCGCCGGTGCGCGGGATTCGGCCGGTATTCGGCCAAACCCCGGTCCACCACGATGTCGGCGATCCGCTGCACGCTCTGGCGGGTGATGCCCATGGCGCGGGCGATACCGGCCACCGGCAGCGGTTCGTGCAGGATCGCGCCGAGTACCTGCCACCATGCCGCCGTCAGCCCGGCGGGGACGGCCAATTCCTCCGCGATGGCGAGGAATTGGCCGTTGAGCCGGAACGAGGTGATCGCGGCCGTGCTGAAGAGTTGTTGATCGCCGGTTTCAGCCATGTCGGCTCCCGATGACTTCCGGGCATTCGTTCGTCACCGCGCGTCCGCCGTTCGCGCGTGTTCGTACTCGTCCAAGATCGCGTATGCTGCCGCGTCGTTGTCCGCGTAGAGCCGGTACCACGCCCGCAGGATATGCGGCTCGTAGACGCCGAGGCGGCCGAGGACCTCCCGGGCGAAGGCGAACGGCGCGGTGCCGGAGGCGGTGATGACATCGCCGTCGGTGACCGCGAGTTCCTCGACGTAATGCCCCGCGCCCGCGTACCCGCTGTACTCGAGAAATACGGCCGCGTTACTGGTGTGGCGCTTGCTGTCGAGCAGTCCGGCGCGCGCGAGCCCGAACGTGGCGCCGCAGATACCCGCCACCGGCACACCCGCCGCGACGAATTCGGTCGCCTTCTGCTCGAAGTCCGCCAGTTGACCGCTGATCCACTGATCCGCGCCGGGCAGGATCAACATCGCGCTCTGCTCGGGTGTCAGGTCGTCCAGCGTCATATCGGGAACGATCCGGACCCCGCCCATGGTGACGATCGGATCGCCGGTGCGCCCCACCGTTCTCACCTCGTAGGAACCGGGGGCCGTCTGCCATTCCGGTTTGTTGATATGCGCGATGGCGGCGCCGACCTCCCAATCGGCGAGGGTGTCGAAAACCGCCGTGTGTACCGTCTTCGAAGTCATGACAGTATGCTGTCATATTTGACAGCATACTGTCAATATCGACGGGTTCGATCCGGATCAGTCGCGGGTCAGGGCGAAGATGCGCAGGTCGCGGTCGGTGCGATCGCGATAGGCGGAATAGGCGCCGGTGATCTCCACGAATCGGGCGAAGATCGCGTCCTTGTCGGCCTCGGGAACGGCGGTGGCCTCGACGCGGATGCGTTCGCCCGCGATGGCGACGATGGCGGTCGGGTTCACCAGCAGATTGGCCGACCAGGCCGGGTGTCGTTGCTGTCCGAAGTTGCTGCCGATGACGTACAGGGTGTCGCCGTCGTGCACGTACAGCAGTGGCTGGGTGCGCGGCTGCCCGGATTTGCGGCCGATGGTGGTGAGCAGGATGACGGGTGCGCCGATCGGACCGAGCACGGTGTATCTGGCATCGGTGCGCTCGAGCAGGGCACGGTCCAGCGGAGTGAGCTGCCTGATGAACCAGGAACCGGGTTTCGTCGCCGCGAACCTGTTGGCCGCGCGGGCCACGACATTCGTACTCGACCCCCACTGTCGGTCGGGGAATTGCTGCGCCGTACCCATACCGGGACTATAGGCCGCGACGGCACCTAGGTCCGCCGGTTATAGCGGATCACCATCATCGCCCCGGTCGGTACGTGATTCTCCGGATAGTTGCCGAGTTCCGGCGGCCACCGGAGGTTACCGCTCATTAAGCTCGGCGATATGGCCGACTCACCTCCGTCCACCGTGTACATCGCCTCGCCGGAAGGCGACACCGGCAAATCGACGGTCGCACTCGGCGTACTCCAGATGCTGTGCGCCAGCACCGCCAGGGTCGGGGTGTTCCGGCCCATCACCCGGTCGACCGACGAGCCCGATTACATTCTGGAGCTGTTGCTCGAACACAGCACGGCCGATATCGACTACGCGCAGGCCGTCGGCGTCACCTACGAACAGGTGCACGCCGATCCCGATGCCGCGATCAGTGAAATCGTGATGCGGTTCCACGAGGTCGCCCGGGTCTGTGACGCGGTGGTCGTGATCGGCAGCGATTACACCGATGTCGCCAGCCCGAGCGAATTGCGTTTCAACGCCAGGATCGCGGTGAACCTCGGCGCGCCGGTGCTGCTGGTGGTGCGCGGGTCCGATCGCACCCCCGAGGAGGTGCGCCACCTCGTCGACCTGTGTGTCTCCGAACTCGACCAGGAACACGCGCAACTGGTCGCGATCATCGCCAACCGCTGCGAACCCGGTGACCTCGCCGAGATCTGTTCGGCCCTGGGAAGTTTCGAGGTGCCGTCGTGGACGTTACCCGAGGTCCCGCTGCTCATCGCGCCGACCATGGCCGAACTGTGCACGGCCGTCGACGGCGAGATGTACAGCGGCGACCCGGAACTGCTGCACCGCGAAGCACTGAAGATCATGGTGGGCGGCATGACGGCCGAACACATCCTGGAACGGCTGACCGACGGCGTCGTGGTGATCGCGCCCGGTGACCGTTCCGATGTCCTGCTCGCCGTCGTCAACGCGCACGAGGCGGCCGGATTCCCGTCGCTGTCGGGCATCATCATGAACGGCGGCATGCTGCCCCATCCGGCGGTCGCGCGGCTGATGGAGGGCCTCAAACCCCGACTACCCATTCTCCGAACGGAATTGGGCACCTACGACACCGCGAGCGCCGCCTATCGCACGCGCGGGCGCATGTCGGCCGGTAATCCGCGCAAGGTCAATACCGCGCTCGCGCTGATGGAACAGCACGTGGACGCGCTGGAACTGCTGCGCCGCATCGCGGTGCCGCGCACGAATATCGTCACCCCGCAGATGTTCGAATACCAGCTGATCGAGCGGGCGCGCGCCGACCGCAAACGCATCGTGCTGCCCGAAGGCGACGACGATCGCGTGCTGCGCGCGGCGGGCCGGGTACTGCAACGCAAGATCGCCGACCTGGTGATCCTCGGCGAGGAGGCCGGTGTGCGGGCAAGGGCCGCCGAACTCGGCGTCGATATCTCCGACGCCGAGGTGCTCAGCCCCCGGACCTCTGGCTACCTGGACAAATTCGCCGCCGAGTACACCGAATTGCGCAAGCACAAGGGCATGACCATCGAGCGCGCCCGCGAAATCGTGGTCGACATCTCGTATTTCGGCACCATGATGGTGCACAAGGGCATCGCCGACGGTATGGTCTCCGGCGCGGCGCACACCACCGCGCACACCATCCGCCCGTCCTTCGAGATCATCAGAACCGTTCCCGGCGTCTCCACGGTGTCCAGCGTCTTCCTGATGTGTCTGGCCGATCGGGTACTCGCCTACGGTGACTGCGCCGTCGTCCCCGATCCGAGTTCGGAACAACTCGCCGATATCGCGATCTCCTCGGCGAAGACCGCCGCACGTTTCGGCATCGACCCGCGTATCGCCATGCTGTCGTATTCGACCGGTGAATCAGGTAGCGGCGCCGACGTCGACAAGGTCAGGGTGGCGACCAAGCTGGTGCGCGAACGCGCCTCGGAACTGTTGGTGGAGGGGCCGATCCAGTACGACGCGGCGATCGAACCGACGGTCGCCACCACCAAACTCCCCGACTCCGCGGTCGCCGGACGCGCGACGGTGTTCATCTTCCCGGACCTCAATACCGGCAACAACACCTACAAAGCCGTGCAGCGCAGCGCGGGCGCGATCGCGATCGGTCCGGTGTTGCAGGGACTGAACAAGCCGGTCAACGACCTGTCGCGGGGTGCGCTGGTCGCCGACATCGTCAATACGGTGGCGATCACCGCGATCCAGGCGCAGGGCGAGTGAGCGGTGGGCGGGTAGGTCGATGGGCGGACAGGGGCAGAGTCGGTGCTGACGCGGCCCGTGGCAGCCTGGTGATCAGCGGTACGAGGAAGGCATGATGAGCGAACGCGCGGACGATCTGGTGCTGGTGATCAATTCCGGCTCCTCGTCCATCAAATACCAACTGCTCGACCCGGAATCGGGCGAGGTCGCGGCATCCGGGCTGGTCGAGCGGATCGGTGAGGAGCGCGGCTCGGTCGAGCATCGAGCCGACGGCAGGCGCATCGAACACGAGGGCCCGATCCCCGACCACAAGGCGGGCTTGCGCCTGGTCTTCGACATGTTCGCCGACACCGGCCACGATCTGGCCGCCGCCGGGGTGCGCGCGGTCGGTCACCGGGTGGTGCACGGCGGTGAGATCTTCTACGAGCCGACGCCGATCACCGACGATGTGGTGGCGGCGATCTCCGAATTATCCACTCTCGCACCGCTGCACAATCCGGCCAATGTCACCGGAATCGAGAGCACGCGCGAACTGCTGCCCGGTGTGCCGCAGGTCGCCGTCTTCGACACCGCGTTCTTCCACGGACTGCCCGAAGCCGCGAAAACCTACGCGATCGACGCGAAAGTCGCGGCGGCACACGGTATCCGGAAGTACGGGTTTCACGGAACCTCGCACGAATACGTGGCGGGACAGGTCGCCGAATTCCTGGATCGAGCGCCGGAGCGGACGAATCAGATCATCTTCCACCTCGGCAACGGGGCCTCCGCCTCGGCCGTCCGAGGCGGAGATCCGGCCGACACCACCATGGGGCTCACCCCGTTGGAAGGGCTGGTGATGGGCACCCGCGGTGGCGATCTCGATCCCGGAATCCTGCTGCACCTGATGCGCTCGGCCGGTCTCGACGTCGACGCCATAGATCAACTGCTCAACCGGAATTCCGGTATCAAGGGCCTGTCCGGCGTCAACGATTTCCGCGAATTGCAGCGACTCATCGACGCGGGCGACGAATCCGCCCGCCTCGCCTACGACGTCTACATCCACCGGCTGCGCCGCTACCTCGGCGCGTACCTGGTGGAATTGGGCCGCGTCGACGCCATCACCTTCACCGCGGGCGTCGGAGAGAACAGCCCCGCTGTCCGCGCCGACGCGCTGGCGGGATTGGAGAATTTCGGCATCACCGTCGACCCGGCCCGCAACACCGCGAAAGAGCGTGGCGCCAGGTATATCTCACCCGCGGGCGCGAAGGTCGCGGTCCTGGTCGTGCCGACCAACGAGGAACTGGCAATCGCCCGCGCCGCGAGCCGGGTGGTCTCCGAACGCGGCGGGCGATCGAATTCCGTCGAGAACGGGGGCCGCTGACCGCCTGTTTCTCGCGCTCGCCGAGTTCACAGCGCCGGTGAGGATGCCTGCGCCCAGAAGCGTTTCGGAATCCGTCCCGCGTGGCGGGCGAGGTAACCCGCTCGGACCGCCGATGCCATGGCCGCGGCCATCATCGCGGGCTCTTTGGCCCGGGTGACGGCGGTGGCGAGCAGGACGGCGGAGCAGCCGAGTTCCATGGCGAGGGCGGCGTCGCTGGCGGTGCCGATCCCCGCGTCGAGGATGACGGGCACGCCCGCGGCGGCGACGATCATCTCGATATTGTGCGGATTGCCGATGCCGAGGCCGGTGCCGATGGGGGAGCCGAGCGGCATGACCGCGACGCAACCCGTGTCTTCGAGGCGGCGGGCGAGGACCGGATCGTCGGTGGTGTAGGGCAGGACCTTGAACTCGTCGTCGACGAGTTGTTCGGCGGCGTCGAGCAACTCGACGGGATCGGGCAGCAGGGTGCGCTCGTCGGCGATCACCTCGAGTTTGACCCATTCGGTATCGAGCGCTTCGCGTGCCAGGCGCGCGGTCAGCACCGCCTCGGCCGCGGTGCGACAGCCCGCGGTATTGGGCAGCGGCATGATGTCGAGCCGTTTGAGCAGGTCGAGCACACCCGTACCGCCCGCCGCGTCGACCCGGCGCATGGCGACGGTGGTCAGTTCGGTGCCGGAGGCGAGCAGTGCCTCCTCCAGCACGCTCAGCGATTCCGCGCCGCCGGTGCCCATGATGAGCCGGGAATCGAAATCCCGGTCGGCGATCCGCAGGGGCGGTAGCCGGAGGGATTCAGCCACCCTGCACCGCCGTCAGCACCTCGATGGTCCAGCCGCGCCCGACCGGTTCGTCCCAACGCGACTTGGGGAAGACCACCCCGTCGACCGCGAGTGCCACACCTTTGCTCGGCAGGTTCAGTCGCGTCAGCAGTTCGCGGACACTGAGTGGTTCGCCGAATTCGTGATCCTCACCGTTCACGGTGACACCTATCGGGATTGATGTCGCGGTCATGGAACTCCTCCTACCGATGCGACGGGTGGCGTGATCGCCGTGGTGAAACGTCGTGGGTCGGCCGAGAGCGCCTCGGTGACCGGTGCGCCTTCGAGCCAACCGAGGGTGGCGTCGACGGTGAGCGGGACCGCGAGCATGCCGTTGCGGCCGTGGCCGGTCGCGGCGACGATCCGGTCGGTGAGTCTGCCGATCAGCGGCAGATTGTCCGGGGTGCCCGGACGCGAGCCCGCGATGGCCTCGGCCAGTTCGTATTCGCCGATGCCGGGCACGACGGCTTCGGCGTCGGCGATGAGATCGCGCACACCGGCCACGGTGACGGTCGTGTCGAAACCCGCTTCGTACTGTGTCGCCCCGACGACGATGCCGTCGCCGCGCGGCACCAGATATACCGACCTGCCGTGCACCCGCGCCCGGATGACACGGGTCGGCGCGGGCGCGGCTCCCGGCCGATGACGCAGGCGCAGGATCTCGCCCTTGACCGGACGCACCGGCAGTTCGGGTCGCAGCCGCGCCGATCGCGCGCCCGCGGCGAGCACGATCTGGTCGAAGGGCAGGTCGTCGAGGTCGTCGACGGTCTCGGCGCGCGTGTGGACCCCGGCGTCCGCGCACGCGCGGCGCAGGCCGTCGAGCAGTCGCCTGTTGTCGATGGCGGGTTCGGCGGGGGCGAGCAGTCCGGCGCGCACGGTGCGGGCGAGCGCGGGTTCGGCGGCGCGGACCTGCCGACGGTCGAGTACGCGCAGATCGTGACCGTGTCCGCCGACCCATTCGGCGACGGTGCGCAGATCGGCGACGTCGGCGGTGTCGAGTGCGACGGTCAGCGTCTCGTCGGCCACGAAAACCCGTACCCCGGTCGCGGTCTCCAGACGCTCGGCGAAATCCGGCCAGCGGACAAGGGACGCGGCCCCGAACTCCAGCACCCGATCCTCGCCGGGCCAGCCCTCCGACAGCGGGGCGAGCATGCCACCGGCCACCCAGGAGGCTCCGGAACCGACGGCGGGATCGAACAGGGTGACCGACCAGCCCGACTCGGCCGCGCGCCACGCGATGGCGAGACCGATGGCGCCGCCACCGACTACGGCCAGCGTCCGCACTATTCTCACCTGCCTTCTGACCTCCGTGTTCGCATCCCCACGGTAGCGCGGCTACGGTCGAGGGCGTGCAACCCTCCCACCCCAACCGACCCTTGCCGCCGAGGGAACGTCTGGCGACCGCGCGGCTCTATCTCTGCACGGACGCGCGGCGGGACCGGGGTGATCTGGCCAAGTTCGCCGAAGCGGCGTTCGCGGGCGGCGTCGACATCATCCAGTTGCGCGACAAGGGTTCGCCCGGTGAGGCGAAATTCGGGCCGTTGGAGGCCAAGGCCGAACTCGGCGCACTGGCGGAATTGAAATCGGCCGCGCGCAGGCACGGCGGACTGGTCGCGGTGAACGATCGCGCCGATATCGCGCTGGCCGCGGGCGCGGACGTACTGCATCTCGGTCAGGGGGATCTGCCGCCCTACTACGCCCGCCGCATCGTGGGGCCGGATGTGGTGATCGGGCGTTCGACCCACAACAGGAACCAGGCCGGACTGGCCGCCATCGACGACCACATCGACTACTTCTGCACCGGCCCGGTCTGGGCGACGCCCACCAAGCCCGGCCGTCAGCCCGCGAGCCTCGACCTGATCCGGTCCACGGCCGACGCGCATCCGACCCGGCCCTGGTTCGCCATCGGCGGGATCGACGCCGGACGACTGCCCGAACTACTGGAAGCGGGCGCGGACCGGATCGTGGTCGTGCGGGCCATCACCGAGGCGCGCGATCCGGAGGCCGCCGCCCGCGAGCTGAAGATCGCGCTGCTGGAGAACGCCTGAATCCCTCGGTGTCCCCGTTCGATGTCGCCGGGGGCAGGGTCACCGCCGTGTCGACGCGGACACGGCCGACACCGCGTCGCTCAGGACAGCACTTGCTCGCGTGTCAGCGACAGCGCCGATCCCGCACTTTCGGACGAATCGGGCGCCGCACCGCCGATCGCGGACACCTCGGCAGCAACCCCGTCCACGATCTCGGCGTGGGCGCCGGGTCCGTCCGGATCCGAATGCAGCCAGACGAAGCCCTGTTCGGCCAGATCCACGACGCGCGGGAGGGCGCTCGCGAGGGTGACGGCGTCCGCGTAACCGTCCAGGCACACGCGGGCGGGCGCGGCACGCAGCGCGGGCCAGGCGGCCGCGAAACCGGGGTGCAGCGGCCGGTCGGCGACCTCGTCCTCCGGCACCCAGGCCAGCGCCGTGCTCTCCCGGTTGAGGCTGGTGGACAGGGTTGTCGTGGTGTCGGCGACGACCGTGGTGTAGATCCAGCCGCCCGGCGCCATCGCCGTCACGCGCTCGCCGCGCACCCGGACCACATCCGGTTCGATGCCCGCCTCTTCCCATGCCTCGCGGACGGCGGCCTTCATCGGCGTCTCGTGACTGTCGAGCGCACCGCCGGGCAGTGCCCAGGTGCCGCCCTGATGGCTCCAGGGGGCGCGGTGCTGGAGCAGTACCGCGACACCGCCGCCGTCGAGCGGGGCCCGCAGCAACAATCCGGCAGCGCCGTATCGGCCCCAGTACCGTTTACCGTCCGGGTCCCGCGACCATCCGTCACCGTCACCACGCATCGCTATCCATCCTCATCCAGCCGCTGCCGTGTTTCACCGCACTGCCTACCCGGGGGTGTCTCACACGCCGCGGCACCGGTAGAACAACAATAAACTGCGACGCAGGCGTCCACATGGGGCGCGGACCCGGAGGTGCACATGGCTCGGACCGAGCAACCGGCGGCCTCGCGGCCACCGTCGGTCGGTGCCGAACCGGCGCGCAAGCACTTCGGTGGGCCGCAGGCGGTGGCGCTGCGCCGACAGTTGGACGCCGTCGATCTACGATTCTTCGTGCAGTCCTCACCCGCCCGCCTGATTGCTCTGGGATTGCTCCTGATCGGATTGTGCCTCGCCGCGGGCGTCCTCACGGCGGGTGCGGTCGGTGAGCGCCAGCAGTCGCTCGAGGTGCTGCTCGACGACACCGAACCCGACGCCCATTCCGCCGATCGGCTCTATACGACCCTGTCGATCGCCGACGCCGCCGCGAGCACGGCCTTCATCGCGGGCGGTGTCGAGCCGGAAGTGGTGCGCGACAGGTACTCACAGGCCGTGGGCGAGGCCGCCGCGGAACTGATCACCCAGTCCGGCCACGCCGCGGGCGCGATCTCCGACACCTCCGCCGACGTCCGGCTGCGGACCGGAATCGCCACCGGCCTGCCCGTCTACACCGGCCTCGTCGAGACCGCCCGCACCAACAACCGCATCGGAAACCCGGTCGGCGCGGCATATCTGAGCGAAGCGTCCAATCAGATGCAGACCACGCTGCTGCCGATGGCCGAGGAACTCCACGACCACCGCTCCGACGCGGTCGACGCCGCCCAGCGCCATCACGTGCGCCCGCCGTGGACGGCGATCGTGCTCCTCGTCCTCGCCTCGGGCGTATTGGTATGGGCCCAGGTCGATGTGGCCAAGCGGTGGCATCGCACGTTCAACGCCGGACTGCTGCTCTCCTCCGGCGCGATGCTGATCCTGTTGGCGTGGACCGTGATCGCCGGTTCGGTCTCGGCGGCGGCGATGATCCACGGCCGAGACGACGGCGCGGTGCCCTCCTCCCGGCTGGCCGAGAGCCGCATCCTGACCCAGCAGGCCCGTTCGGCCGAAACCCTGAAGTTGGTGCGCCGCGACGCGACCGGCGACTACGACCGCGTCTACGACATCGGCACGGCCCGGTTGGAGGAACTCCTCGTCGGATATCCGGGTGACGCGCCCGCCGCCGACGAGGTACGCGACGCCCGCGCCGCACTCGATCGCTGGCGCGCGGCCCATCAGCGCATGAACGAGACGTTGGCACGCGGTGATTTCCAGGGCGCGGCCGCGGTCGCGACCGGTCCCGGCGCCGCGGACGCCGCAGCGCAGGTCGCCGCACTCGATCGCGCACTCGACGACGGAATCACCGAGACGAGGAATACGTTGCGTGCCAACATATCCCGTGCCACCGGAATTCTGGGTTTCCTCGCGCCCGGCGCGCAGGTACTCGGGATAGCCGCCGCGGGCTACGTGCTGATCGGCCTGTGGCCGCGACTGCGGGAGTACCGGTGAAGCGGGTGCGCGGCCTGCTGGCCGCCCTCGCCGTGGCCGCGCTGGTGAGCGGCTGCGCGGGCAACGCGCCCGACGCGCCCGGCCGCTCCGGCGACTACACCGAACCCCCGCTGCCCGCCGACGCCGTTCCGGTGCTGACGGATATGCCGCTGCCGCCCTCGCCCGATATCCCGTGCACCGACCCGACCGCGAGTCTGCGTCCCAACGGCTCGGAGCGCGGCGCGACCCTGGACGCCATTCGCGCCCGCGGTCGCCTGGTCGTCGGATTGGACGCGGGCAGTAACCTTTTCAGCTTCCGCGATCCGCTCACCGGCGCCATCGTCGGCTTCGACGCCGATATCGCGCGCGAGGTCGCCCGCGATCTGCTCGGCAGCCCGGATCTGATCGAGTACCGCAGTCTCGGATCGGCCGAACGCGAAGGCGCCCTCCAGAACCACAGCGTGGACATCGTCGCCAAGACCATGACCATCACCTGCGAGCGGCGTCAGCGCGTGGAATTCTCCACCGTGTACCTGAAGGCCGGTCAGCGGGTGCTCGCGATGAAGAATTCCGGAATCGGCGGCCTCGCCGACCTCGCGGGCAAACGGGTGTGCGTCGTGCGCGGCACCACCTCGCTCGACCGGATCCGCCGTGAACAGCCCGCCGCCACCATCCTCACCGTGCCGACCTGGGCCGACTGCCTGGTCGTCCTCCAGCAGCGCCAGCGTGCGCGTGCCGCCGATCACCAGGTCGGCGCGGCGCAGCAGCGCGAGCGCAGTGGCGCTCAGGCTGGCGGCGCCGTCGTCCAGCACGCCGATCACGCGGCAGGGCTGGGGGTCTTTCTCGAGCAGGTTGGTGTTCGTCATCGTGAGGTGCCGTCAGGCGTTGGCGGCCGGCCCGGAGGCGGCCTCGGTGATCTTGCTGCCGTCGAAATCGCAGACCAGCACGGTGAGGTGGAAGCGGTCGCCGTAGCGGTCGGGCGCCGTCAGCGTCTGCACCAC
>NZ_JAFMPL010000127.1:0-20599 GCF_019038455.1 Nocardia noduli | reverse complement strand
ATCACCGAACTCAAAGCCCAAGTCTCCACACAGATCAGCCCCATCGCCCGACCCCGCGACATCCACATCGTCCCCGAACTCCCCAAAACCCGCAGCGGCAAAATCATGCGCAGACTCCTCCGCGACGTCGCCGAAGGACGCCAACTCGGCGACACCTCCACCCTCGTCGACCCCACCGTCTTCGAGGCGATCCGCGCGGACCGCGCCTGATCCGACCCGGACGCGGCGGGTGGCGATCCGAGTCACCCGCCGCATCCGTTAGGCTTGCCCGAGGTGTGCCGGGAAGTCTGGTCGGCATGCGGGCGAATACCCGGTGGTCGATTCGGCGGGTCACGCGTCCGCAGCTCGGACGACCCCGCGGAAGGTAACCTGTGATCACTCGAGTCCGGTCGGAACTCACCCGCTACCTACGGACCGAAACCGTCGGCGGCACACTTCTTCTGGCGGCCGCTGCCATCGCGTTGCTGTGGATCAACTCGCCCTGGGGCGACAGCTACGTCACCATGACCGAGACGGTGCTGTCGATCGGGCCCCTGCACCTGGAACTGACCCTGGCGGACTGGACCAAGGACGGTTTGCTGGCCGTCTTCTTCTTCGTCGCCGGACTCGAACTCAAACGCGAACTCGTCGTCGGTGAACTCGCCGACCCCAAACGCGCCGCGCTGCCGATCATCGCGGCGCTCGGCGGTGTGGTCACCCCCGCGCTCATCGCGTTCACCGTCGGCCACGGAGTTCCCGGAATGGATCGCGGATGGGCGATACCGGTCGCGACCGATATCGCGTTCGCCCTGGCGGTTCTGGCCATGACCGGATCGCGAATCCCGGCGAGCGCCCGTGTATTCCTGCTGAGTCTCGCCGTCGTCGACGATCTGGTCGCCATCATCCTGATCGCGGTGCTGTTCACCGCCACCCTGTCGATGCTGTGGTTACTCGCCGCGGTGGCGTGCTGTGCCGCGTGGGCGCTGGCACAGCACCGCAGAATCCGCACCCCGCTCGTGTACGTCCCACTGGCCCTGCTGAGTTGGTACGCGCTGCACGAAGCGGGAATCCATCCGACGCTGGCCGGTGTCGCACTCGGCCTGCTGACCCGGGTGCGACCGGATCCGGACGAGGAGCAGGCGCCCGCGACCCGGCTGGAACACCTGATCCAACCGGTGTCGGCGGGGCTGTGCGTCCCGCTGTTCGCCCTGTTCGCCTCGGGTGTTCCGCTCAACGCCGAGGTTTTCGGCGAACTGTTCACCGACCGGCTCTCGCTGGCCATCATCCTCGGCCTGCTGCTCGGCAAGACGATCGGCATCTTCGGGATCAGCTGGGTGGCAATCCGGTTGGGTGTGGCGAAGCGGCCCGCCGGGCTCGGCTACCGGGATATGTTCGCCCTGTCGGTGCTCGGCGCGATCGGGTTCACCGTTAGCCTTCTTGTGGCGGAGCTCGCGCTGGGTGATATCGGCGACGGCTCCGCCGAGGAATTGGCGAAGGCCGCGGTGTTGGTGACGTCGATGGCGGCGTCTCTCGCTGGTTCGGCGCTACTGTTGCGGCGTGGGCGTGTCCACCAGGCACGGCGCGACGCAGATGCGCTAGAACCGGAGTAGGCGACGGCGCGAGCCGAAGCGCCACGGAAACGCCATGGATCGAATGGAGTCGAGGCAGTGCCGGGACAGGGAGAAGGGTCGACCAAGTGAGTTTCACCCAAGGCGGTAATGGGTCACAGCGTGGCAATGGCACCGATACGGAGCACCGGTCACTGACCTCCATCCCCTTGACCGATGCCAACCCGATCGGGTCCGCGAGCTTCGGCAGCCTGGTCCGCGACGCCACCGAGCAGATGTCGACGCTCGTTCGGGCCGAAGTGGAACTGGCCAAGGCCGAGGTGACCGGCGAGATCAAGAAGGGGCTGCAGGGCAGCGTCTACTTCATCCTCGCGCTGACCGTGCTGCTGTTCAGCTCCTTCTTCTTTTTCTTCTTCCTCGGTGAGTTGCTCGATGTCTGGTTGCAGCGCTGGGCGGCGTTCCTCATCGTGTTCCTGCTGATGGTGCTGGCGACGGCCGTACTCGCCTTCCTCGGCTATCGCCGGGTCAAGAAGTTGCGCGCGCCCGAGAAGACCATCGATTCGCTCAAGCAGGCGCGTACCGTGCTGCCGAGCGGATTCGGCGGGTCCGCGCACGAGGAGCATCTCGCCCTGAAGAAGTAGCGGCCCCGCCGGTGTACGGGCGAAACACGCACCGCGCGCCCACCGCGCGCACCTCCGCTTCGCGCGCACTAGGCTCGGTCGGCGTGTCGTCGAACCTCATTCCCGATCCGTCCACCGTCCGCTACGACGGCCCGTGGACACACCGGGATGTTCGCGCCAACGGCATACGCTTCCACGTGGTCGAGGCGACGCCGGAACGCCAGGACGCCGGACTGGTGGTGCTGCTGCACGGTTTCGCCGATTTCTGGTGGTCGTGGCGGCACCAGCTGACCGATCTCGCCGATCTCGGATACCGGGTCGTCGCGGTGGATCTGCGCGGCTACGGCGACAGCGACAAACCACCGCGCGGATACGACGGCTGGACGCTGGCCGGGGATGTCGCCGGACTCGTCAGGTCGCTCGGCCACACCGAGGCGACCCTGGTCGGGCACGCCGAGGGCGGACTGGTCTGCTGGACGACGGCGGTACTGCATCCGCGTCTCGTCACCTCGATCGCGCTGGTCAGCT
Source organism: Nocardia noduli (assembly GCF_019038455.1). Lineage (NCBI taxonomy): Bacteria > Bacillati > Actinomycetota > Actinomycetes > Mycobacteriales > Nocardiaceae > Nocardia > Nocardia noduli. Next base: position 17,904 of record NZ_JAFMPL010000127.1, on the reverse strand, counting down.
CACCGCATCCGGCGGCGCTCAAGGCCGCGGTCCTGCGCGACAGTCACCAGCGCTCGACCTGGCTGCCGAATTTCCTGCGCTACCAATTGCCGAGATATCCGGAGAATCTGCTCACCTCGGCGGACGGGTTCGAAGTGGAACGACTGCTGCGGCAGCGCACCAGCGCCGAGTGGGCGGGTACCTCCGAATTCGTCGACACCGCGCGACGGATGCGCTCGGCGATCCGGATTCCCGGCGTCGCGCACTGCGCGCTGGAATATCAGCGCTGGGCCTTCCGCAGTCAGTGGCGGCCGGACGGACGCCGATTCATGGCGACCATGCGCGATCCCATCCACATCCCGGTTCTGGCCCTGCGCGGCGAATCGGACTCCTATCTGCTGCGCTCGACGTTCCATCGCGGACAGCAGTGGTCACCGCGACGTCGCCTGGTCACCGTCCCCGACGCGGGCCATTTCGCGCATCAGGAGAATCCGGATGTGGTGACGGCCGAACTGGCCAAATTCCTCGGCTGAGCCGATCCGTTCGGATCAGCTCAGCACGCAGGCGCCCGTATCGATCGGCGTGTTCGCGCCGATCGCGGCCTCCAGGTCGGGACGGACCTCCGCCAGTGTCAGCACGTAGCCGGTGTCGTCGTCGGTGACGGCGGCGCCGAACACCATGCCGAGCACCTGCCCCTCGGTATCGACGAGCGGACCGCCGGAATTGCCCGCGCGCACGAGCCCGCGCACGGTGTAGACCTCGCGTTCCACGGTGCCGTTGCGATAGATCGTCGGACCGGTCAGGTCCAAGGTCTCGCGGACCCTGGCCGCGCTGGCCGTGTACGGGCCGCCGCCGGGGTAGCCGAGCACGATCGCGCTCTCCCCCGATTTGGCGGGTTGGGGCGCCTGCGGCACGACCGGCGCGGTCAGCCCCGGCACCTCGAGGACCGCGACGTCCTTGGACGGATCGAACAGCACCACGGTCGCGTTGAGCGGGCCGCGAGCCGTATCCACCGCGACGCTGGTTGTCCCCGCCACCACGTGGGCGTTGGTCATCACCCGTTCCGGCGCGATCACGAAACCCGAACCCTCCAGCGCCCGCTGGCAACTCGGCGCGACACCGCGGATGCGGATCACGCTCTGCTGCAACGAGGCCGCGACGGGGCTGGCGAGCACGCTCGGATCGGGCGGCTCGACGGCCGCGATGGGCGCGCGCCCGAACGGCCCGATGACATCGGGCAGTCCCGAGGTGTTGAGCAGTCTGGAGAATTCGTTGGGCACCTTGCGCAGCCAGTTCGGCGCGACCTGGTTGACGTCGGTCAGCACCTTGGAACCGTTGATCGCGGTGGCGATCGCGGGCTGCGACGAGGTCGCCAGCGGCAGCGCGAGCAGCCACGCGGTGACGAGCACCGCGACGGCCTGGAGTCCGGCGCCGACCACGCTGTCCACGCTGCGGGTGAACGGATGTCGCATGCTGCCGCGGGCGGCGCGGCCGAGCACCATCCCCGCGACCTCGCCGACGATCACCAGCAGCACGATCAGCAGCACACCGGTGAGCACGCGCCTGCGGCCCGCGTCGACGTGGACCAGGATGTGCGGGGCGATGAGGATGCCGGCGACCGCGCCGAGCACCACACCGAGAAAAGCCAGCGCCGAGGCGACCGCGCCCTGCCGCCATCCGGAGGACGCGGCGAGCAGAGCGAGCAGGATCACGGCGATATCGAGCCAAGCCGATGAACTCATAACGTCATTCCCACGGCGGCGAGCGAGGTTTCGAGATCACGCACGTCGTCACGATCCCATTCCGGTTCCCAGCCGGAGGATCCGAAGAGTCCGGCGAGTATGCCGCCGGTGAGTCCCCACACCAGCAGACCGTCGACCTGGAACGCGGGACTCCGATAGCCGAGCGGGCCGCGGACGAGGAACCGGTTGGCCGGGTCGAGCAGTTCGGCGAGCGGAACGCGCACCACCCGCTCGGTCTCACTCTGATCGACCACGCGCACCTCGCTCGGCGCGCGCCAGTAGGCGACCACCGGGCTCACATCGAAACGCGACGGCGGCACGAACAGTTTCGGCAGGACGACGATGGGTTCGACACCTGCGGGGTCCAGACCGGTCTCCTCGCTCGCCTCGCGCAGCGCGGTGGCGATGGGACCGCTGTCGTCGTCGTCGACCGCACCGCCGGGGAAGGCGACCTGCCCGCGATGCTGGCGCATGGTGGACGCGCGCTGGGTCAGCAGCACGTCGGCGTCGGCGGGTAGTCCACCGGGTCCGCTCGGATCACCGTCGGCCGAGCCGCCGAACAGGACCAGCACCGCCGCCTGTCGCGGTTCGCCCGAGATCGTCGCGGCACGACGGATGGCGCGCGCCAGCGAGAGGGTTTCGGCGGCATCGCTTGCGCCGGGTTCGGTGGCGAAACGCAACCACCGAGGGATATCGGCGGGAGTCGACGTCGTCATGCCACCCCCTCGGCCGTGCCGGCCCCGGTGAACGTGCGCACCATCACCTCCGCAAACGATCTCGTCGCCCGCAACAGTCGCTGCGAGATCCCCTCTGTCACGCCGTGACCCCCAAGCGTGCCGCGACGGTATCAGTGATGTCGTCGACCCCGGTGAACGACCGCACAACCACGTCCGCGACGGATCCGTCCGCGCGAAGCAGCACCGAGATCGGCAGTACCGACGGCGCGCCGACGGCGGTGCGCACGGCGGCGTCCGGATCGAGAACGCCGGGCAGGGTCACGTCGAGTCCCGCCAGCCGGGACAGCGCCTTGTCCTCATCGGGATCGCTGTGCACAGTCAGCACGGTAATCGCGTTCCCCGCCCGCTGTGCGTACTGCTGCAGATATGGCAACTCCTGTGCGCAGGGTCCGCACCAGTACGCCCATAGATTGAGCAGCGCGGGTTTACCCGCGAGCGCGGTGAGCAGGTCGACCGGCTGTCCATCGGCGAGGCAGGTCAGGGGGATCGCCGCGAGCGGTGGGGAGGTCTCGGCCTGCGGTCGGGAGGTCGTATCCGGGACCGGACACGGCGCGAGTCCGGCTTCGTCACGGAGTTGCTGGGTGACCAGCGAATTCGGGCGGGCCTGCGGTTCCGGCGCCGAATCGTTCCCACCGCGGGGCCACAGGGCGACGGCGAGCGCGACGACGGTGATCAGTCCGGCCAGCCCTAGTCGCGCGGCGACCGGCAGTCGTGTCACAGGCCGACCATTCCCAGCAGATGTTCGCGCTCGGGTCCCTTCACCAGCTTGGCGGCCGACTCGGGATCGGTCGGTCCGGCTCCGAAGGAGGGACAGTCCGCCGCCAGGACGCAGACTCCGCAGGCGGGTTTGCGGGCGTGGCAGACCCGTCTGCCGTGGAAGATCACCCGATGCGACAGCAGGGTCCATTCCTTGCGTTCGATCAGTCCGCCGACGATGTGTTCGACCTTGACCGGATCCTCCTCGTCGGTCCACTGCCAGCGGCGCACCAGGCGGCCGAAGTGGGTGTCGACGGTGATACCGGGAACGTCGAAGGCGTTGCCGAGGATGACGTTGGCGGTTTTGCGGCCGATGCCCGGCAACTTCACCAAATCGTCCATGGTGTGAGGCAATTCACCATCGTGATGTTCCAGCAGTGCCTGACCGAGACCGATGAGCGAATTCGTCTTGTTGCGGTAGAAGCCCGTCGGCCGGATGTATTCCTCCATCTCGGCCCGGTTGGCCTCGGCATATGCGCGCGCGTCGGGGTAGCGGGCGAACAGCGCGGGGGTGGTCATGTTCACACGAACGTCGGTGCATTGCGCGGAAAGTATTGTCGCGACGGCCAATTCGAGCGGCGTCGTGAAGTCCAGCTCGCAGTGCGCGTCCGGGAAAGCGCGAGCGAGGGTGCGGTTCATCCGCCTCGCCCTGCGGACCAGACCGAGGGGGGTTTCCGCTTGTCGCGACCGGGTTTTGCGTTTGGGGGCCACCGCCGCCGCGGGTTGCGGATCGGTCGCCTCGGCGGCGGGCACGGACCCGCCGACATCGGCGGTGGAAGGGGTGGCACGCACTCGTCCACCATACGGAACCCGACCGGGGCCTATCCCGCCCAGATCGGTGCCCGTGTTCCATCTGAGACCTGGACCGTGTTTACTCCTCGCTATGCAAGGACTCGCTGTGGTGCTCTTCCCAGTGGTGTTGATGCTGTTCGCACTGCTTATGGAGCGGGTCGAGAATCGGCTCCGCAAACTTCTCGAACCCGAACCCGAGGTTCAGCAGTACTTGGACAAAGCAAGCAACGCCGAGGTCAAGGAGCTGACCAAGCTCGGGCTGCCCGCGGCGGTGGCCCGGATGCGCAAGCGCCGGTCGAGGGGTGAAGAATTGGATGTCGCGCGGGCAAGCTGAGCCGCGCCGACCACCGACCCGACAGCCCCCTCACTCACATCGGCCACGCCGCGCAACCCAGTCGTTACGTGGTGTCTGTCACTAGGCGATCCCAACTCCGCGTAGACTCCGCTGTTGGCCGATTCGCTTCGGTCCAGGACAGAGCCATTTCCCTAAGGAGCACATTCGTGGACGAGGCCCTCGCCAGAGCAGGCATCTTCCAAGGCGTAGAGCCCACCGCGGTCGCGGCACTCGCCAAACAGCTGCAGCCTGTGGATTTTCCACGCGGACACATCATCTTCAATGAGGGCGAACCCGGTGATCGGCTGTACATCATCACGACAGGCAAGGTGAAGATCGGCCGCCGCAGCCCCGACGGCCGGGAAAACCTGCTGACCATCATGGGTCCTTCGGACATGTTCGGTGAGTTGTCGATCTTCGACCCGGGTCCCCGTACCTCCACCGCGACGACCGTCACCGAGGTCAGGGCCGTCACGATGGATCGGGACGCCCTCAAGTCCTGGATCGATCAGCGGCCCGAGATCGCCGAACAGCTGCTCCGGGTACTCGCCCGGCGTCTGCGTCGCACCAACAACAACCTGGCCGACCTCATCTTCACCGATGTTCCCGGCCGGGTCGCCAAGGCGCTGTTGCAGCTCGCTCAGCGGTTCGGCACGCAGGAAGCGGGTGCGCTGCGCGTCACCCACGACCTCACCCAGGAGGAGATCGCCCAGCTGGTCGGCGCCTCCCGCGAGACCGTGAACAAGGCCCTGGCCGATTTCGCGCATCGAGGCTGGCTGCGACTGGAGGGCAAGAGCGTGCTGATCTCCGACTCCGAGCGTCTCGCTCGGCGCGCGCGCTGAGACCTATACGAAAAACCCGCCGACCCGGGGGCTCCGCTGGGTCGGCGGGTTCGTCGCGTTCCTACGGGTGCGCGCCCTAGCCGTTCGTACGCAGGTACTCCAGCTGGGCACGCACCGAACTGCTCGCCGCGAGCCACAGTCGCTCGTCCACGTCGGCGTAGACCTTGCGGACCACTTCCATCGTGTCCGCGTCGGGACCGAGTTCGCGCAGTGCCGCGCGGACCTGCTCCAGCCGTTCGTGCCGATGCCCGATGTAGTACCGGGTGATCGGCTCCAGATCCGGATGGTCCGGCCCGTGCGCGGGCAGCAGGGCCCGGCCCGCGCCCGTCGCGACCAGCCGGTCCAGCGAGGCGAGATAGTCGGCCAGGGTGCCGTCGGTGGAATCGAGCACCGTGGTGCCGCTGCCGAGGATGGTGTCGCCGGTCAGCACCGCGTCCTCCAGGACGAAACTGACCGAGTCACCGGTGTGGCCGGGGGTGGCGAGCACGTCGATGGACAGGCCCGCGGCCTCGATCACCTCACCGTCGGCCAGCGGCTCCGAGGAACCCCGCAGGAAAGTGAGGTCGGTGGCGCGGACCGGGCTTCCGGTGAGTTCGACCAGACGATCGATACCGCCGGTGTGATCGTGGTGGCGGTGCGTGATCAGGGTGAGCGCGACCTTGCCACCGGTGACCCTGGCGATGTCCTCGCTGTGCGCGTGATCTTCCGGGCCGGGATCGACCACGACGAAATCGGACGATCCCGCTCCACGCAGGATCCAGGTGTTGGTGCCGTCGAGGGTCATCTGGCCGGGATTGTCGGCCAGCAGGACCGCCGCTGTCGGCGTCACCTGCCGCAGCTGCCCGTATGCGGGATGTGTCAGCGTCATCGGTTTATCCCATCGGATCGGGAGACGTTGTCCACCACCGTGTCTAGCGCACCTCGGCGATGAGTTCGACTTCGACCGGGGTGTTCCTGGGAAGTTCGGACACACCGACGGCCGAACGCGCGTGCACACCCGCGTCCCCGAAGACCTCGCCGAGGAATTCCGACGCGCCGTTGACGACGAGGGGCTGATCGCTGAAACCCGGCGCCGACGCGACGAATCCGACGACCTTCACAATGCGCACCACATTGTCGAGTCCGACCAGATCGTGCACTGCGGCCAGCGCGTTGAGCGCGCACAGCCGTGCCGCTTCCGCGGCCTGTTCGAGGGAGACCTCGGCGCCCGCTTTACCCGTCGCCGAGAGCTGTCCGTCGACGAAGGGCAGCTGGCCCGAGGTGTAGACCAGCGAACCGGTGCGCACGGCCGGGATGTACGCGGCGACCGGCGGCACGACCGCGGGCAGGGTCAACCCGAGCCGGTCCAGATTCTTCTGCCACGAGGTGGCGGCTTCGGCGGACACGGCCTACTGCCTCGGGCGCTTCAGGTACGCGACATGCTGCTCGCCGGTGGGGCCGGGAAGCACGCTCACCAGTTCCCAGCCGTCGGCGCCCCACTGGTCGAGAATCTGCTTGGTCGCGTGCGTCAGCAGCGGCACGGTCGCGTACTCCCACAGGGTCACATCACTCATACCGGTGAGACTAGCGCGCTGCCCTGTGACGTCGGCGCATCCCCGGTGTCTGATACAGAACGGCCGCAAATCCTCGCGTCTACCGGATCCCCGGGGCGGACCTCTCGAACGGGTTATAGGCTCCGCTCGTGGGAGTACCAACAGCAGTGCCTATTTCGGCAGAGCCTGCGCGGGAGACGGGGTGGCCCGAGCGCGCCGAGACCGCGCGCCTGCATTTCGTCTCCGGAAAAGGCGGGACGGGGAAGTCCACGGTCGCCGGGGCATTGGCACTCGCACTCGCCGCCGGTGGCAGGCGGGTACTGCTGGTCGAGGTCGAGAGCAGGCAGTCCATCGCGCAGTTGTTCGACCTGCCGCCGCTGCCGCCGACCGAGACCAGGATCGCCGCGGCGGACGGCGGCGGCGAAGTGGTCGCGCTCGCACTCGATATCGAGCACGCGTTTCTCGAATATCTCGACATGTTCTACAACCTCGGATTCGCCGGACGCGCGATGCGCCGAATGGGCGCGATCGAATTCGTCACCACGATCGCGCCGGGACTGCGCGATGTGATCGTGACGGGAAAGATCAAGGAATGCGCGGTCCGCACCGATAAGGCGGGGAAACGGATCTACGACGAGGTGGTCGTCGACGCCCCGCCGACCGGGCGCATCGCGAGTTTCCTCGATGTCACCCAGGCGATGGGCGAGATCGCCAAGGGCGGTCCTATCGCCTCGCAGGCCGACGGCGTCTCCCGGCTGCTGCATTCGGATCAGACCCTCATCCATCTGGTCACCCTGCTCGAGGCGCTACCCGTGCAGGAAACCGCCGACGCCGTCGCCGAACTCACCGCGAACGACCTGCGGATCGGCACCGTGATCGTGAATCGCGCGAGCGAGGGTTTCCTGCCTACCGACATCCGCGACCGCGCGGCCGCGGGCGATATCGACACCGAGGCGATCGCCGCCGAACTCGCGAAGGCCGGGATCATCCTGTCCGATGCCGATTTCCGCGGCCTGGTCACCGAGACCCGTGAGCACGCCGCGACATTGCAGGCCCAGGACTCCAGCGCCGAGGAATTGCGCGGAGTCGACGTGTCCCAGCTGTATCTGCCCGCCCTCGCCGACGGCATGGACCTGGGCGGCCTCTACGAACTGGCCGAGCACCTGAGCACGCAGGGAGTCCGCTGATGACCAGCTCGGCAGTCCCCGTCCCGCTCGACATCTCGGCGATCATCGAGGACCGCACCGCCCGCGTCGTGGTCTGCTGCGGGTCGGGCGGCGTCGGCAAGACGACCACCGCCGCGGCGATCGCCCTGCGCGCGGCCGAGCGGGGCCGCAAGGTCGTCGTGCTCACCATCGATCCGGCGCGTCGACTGGCCCAGTCACTCGGCGTCGCCGATCTGGACAACTCCCCGCAGCGGGTCGAACTCGGCCCCGAGGTCGAGGGCGAACTGCACGCGATGATGCTGAACATGCGTCGCACCTTCGACGACATGGTGCTCGAGCACACCAGCCCGGACAAGGCCGAACAGATCTTCGCCAACCCGATCTACCAGACCCTCGCGTCCTCCTTCGGCGGCACGCAGGAGTACATGGCGATGGAAAAGCTCGGCCAGCTGGCCGGACGGCGCGAATGGGATCTGATCGTCGTCGACACCCCGCCCTCGCGTAACGCGCTCGACTTCCTCGACGCGCCCAAACGTCTCGGTAATTTCCTCAACGGCAAGATGATTCGGCTGATCATGGCGCCGGGGCGCGGGGTCGGCCGCTTCGTCACCGGGGCGATGAGCCTGGCGATGCGCGGCGTCTCGACCATCGTCGGCGGTCAGCTGCTCAAAGACGCGTCGAATTTCCTGCAATCGCTGGAATCGCTGTTCGGCGGATTCCAGGATCGCGCGGACCGGACCTACGCGATGCTCTCCAAACCCGGCACCCATTTCCTGGTGATCGCTGCCCCGGAACCGGACGCGCTGCGCGAGGCCTCGTTCTTCGTCGACCGCCTGTCCACCGAACACATGCCGCTGGCCGGTCTCGTGCTGAACCGGACCCACCCCGCGCTGTGCGCGGGCCTTCCCGCCGAACGGGCACTCACCGCCGCCGATCAGATCGCGACGGCCGAACCGGACACCATCGGTTCGGTCACCGCCGCGGTGCTGCGCATCCACGCGCAGCGGGTGACGACTTCCAAGCGTGAGCAGCACCTGCTGCACCGGTTCACCGGCGCGCATCCCCGGGTGCCGATCGTCGCCGTGACGGCGCTGCCGTTCGAGGTCTCGGATCTGCGCGCGCTGCGCGCGGTAGGCGATCAGTTGACCGGAACCGCCCCCGAATCAGCCTGATCCGAACCGGACACCGCTATCCACTAAGTCGCGATCGCTATAGCCACGAACGAGAACGAGCCCGCGGCGGCGGGCTCGTTCCGATATCCGGGTTCCCCTTTACATCGCAATTTGATGCTGCCGCTGGGCCTGGAAGAAATCGGCCCACGACGTCACCTCGGGATGTTGTTTCAGCAGCGCGCGCCGCTGTCTCTCCGTCATGCCACCCCACACCCCGAACTCGACCCGGTTGTCGAGGGCATCGGCGCCGCACTGCATGAGCACCGGGCAATGCCTGCAGATCGTCGCGGCCTTGCGCTGCGCCGCACCACGGACGAACAGCTGATCGGGGTCTACTTCCTTGCATCGAGCCTGGGCTACCCAGGCGATTCTCGCTTCGGCCTGCTCCACGTCCAATCGAGCGATGGGGGTTGTCATGTGCATTTGGTGTGCCCCTTTGCAGTCCGAACACCGGGTCATCGGCGCTCCAGAATCGCGTGACAGCCTCGCAGCAACCCGTACCCCGCTGCGAACTGCACCACATTCCACTTTGAGTGTTAGCTCTATCACACTGGGTTCTCAATCTAGGTAAAGGTATGGGCTCAGCGCAAGACCGTCTCGAGTTTTACTGGTACGTGCGTCCCTGCGGGCCGTGGTAGAGAACCGGTCGGTCGGCTCGCCACGCGGTTACCCGGCTCGCGACACGCCGAGGTCGAGAGCGCGACACGCCCGTCCGTGATCGCGATATCGGGAATTCCCCGAGAACCGGCAAACACTCGTGCGAGCGGTGGCGAGCGAACCCCGTAGTCTGGGAGCCGTGCCGATCACACATACGCTCGCGAAGCTGACTGGCAGCTGCGCGTTGGCCGCAGTGCTCGTCGCCGGTCTCTTGTTCCCGCTCGCGGGCGGTTTCGGATTCGTATCCAACCGTGCCGCCGACGCCGTCGACAATGTCTCCTCCGAACTGGTCGAGGGCACCGTCCCCGCGGTCTCGACCATGGTCGACTCGACGGGTGCGCCGATTGCCTGGCTGTACGAGCAGCGCCGGTTCGAAGTCCCGAGCGACAAGATCTCCAACGACATGAAGTTGGCGATCGTGTCCATCGAGGACCGACGATTCTCCGAACACGAGGGCGTCGACTGGCAGGGCACGCTACGCGCGTTCCTCACCAACACCAGCAGCGGCGAGGTCCAGCAGGGCGCATCGACGTTGGACCAGCAATACGTCAAGAACTTCCAGCTGCTCGTCGTCGCCAAGACCGACGCCGAACGGCGCGCGGCCATCGAGACCACCCCGGCCCGCAAGATCCGTGAGATCCGGATGGCGCTGACGCTGGACCGCGAACTCACCAAAGAGGAGATCCTCACCAGGTACCTGAACCTGGTGCCGTTCGGTAACTCCTCCTACGGCATTCAGGATGCCGCGCAGACCTACTTCGGCGTCGACGCCGCCGACCTCAAGGTCGGGCAGGCCGCGATGCTGGCCGGCATGGTGCAGTCCAGTTCCAAGCTGAACCCCTACACCAATACCGAGGGCGTGCTCGCGCGTCGCAACACCGTGCTGGACACCATGATCCAGAACATCCCCAACCGCGCGGACGAATTCCGCAGGGCCAAGGCCGAGCCGCTCGGCGTGCTGCCCGAGCCCAAGGGCCTGCCGCGCGGCTGCATCGCGGCCAAGGATCGCGGCTTCTTCTGCGACTACGCGCTGCAATACCTGGCCAACGCCGGAATCAGCCGCGAACAGATCGACAAGGGCGGGTATCTGATCAAGACCACCCTCGACCCGGCCGTTCAGGATTCGGTGCAGCGTTCGTTGGCCGAGGCCGCCAATCCCAACCTCGACGACATCGCCGAGGTCATGTCGATCATCGCGCCCGGCGCGGACTCCCATCCGCTCGTCGCCATGGGCAGCAGCCGCACCTACGGCCTCAACCGCGACACCAACGAGACGGTGCAGCCGCAGCCCTATTCGATGGTCGGCGACGGCGCGGGCTCGATCTTCAAGGTCTTCACCACGGCCGCGGCCATGGAGAAGGGGATGGGGATCAACGCCGAACTCGACGTCCCCGGCCGCTTCGACGCCAAGGGCCTCGGCAACGGCGGTGCGCGCGGGTGCCCGCCCGCCACCTACTGCGTCGAGAACGCGGGTAAGTACAAGTCGCCGATGTCGGTCACCGAGGCGCTGGCGACCTCGCCGAACACCGCGTTCGTCAAACTCATCCAGGCCGTCGGCGTGACGCCGACAGTCGACATGGCCGTCCGGCTGGGCATGCGCTCGTTCACCGAAGCCGGAAGTTCCGGTCACGGCAACCAGAGCCTCGCCGACATGGTGAAGGAGCAGAACCTCGGCTCGTTCACCCTGGGACCGGTGGCGATCAACCCGCTCGAACTGTCCAATGTGGCCGCGACGCTGGCCTCCGGCGGCCGGTGGTGCCCGCCGTCGCCGATCAAAGAGGTCATCGATCGTGGCGGCAAACAGGTTCCGCTGACCCAGCAGGCCTGCGAGCAGGTCGTCGAGCCGGGTCTGGCGAACACCCTCGCCAACGCGATGAGCAAGGACGACACCAGCGGCACCGCCGCGGGTGCGGCGCGGGCCAGCGGCTGGAACTGGCCGCTGTCCGGTAAGACGGGAACCACCGAAAGCCACCGTTCCTCGGCATTCCTCGGATTCACCAACTCGCTCGCGGGCGCCGCCTACGTCTACGGTGACAGCCCGACGCCGGGCGAGATCTGCTCGTTCCCGCTGCGCAGCTGCGGCAGCGGTGACCTGTTCGGCGGTAACGAACCCGCCCGCACCTGGTTCAACGCGATCAAACCGGTGGTCGAGAAATTCCCGGCGCCGGTACTGCCGCCACTGGACGACAAGTACGTCCGCGGCTCGAATCAGGCACAGGTTCCCGATGTCACCGGCATGCCGCAGGGTGAGGCGACCGCCGCGCTGGTCGCGGCGGGATTCCAGGTGCAGGCGGTGAACGGCAACGGCTCGCTGCCCAAGGGCAGCGTCATGAGCAGCGCGCCCAACGGTTCGGCCATTCCGGGCTCGGTGGTCACCATCTACATCAGTGACGGCACCCAACGCGCGGCACCCGCACCGGGGCCGACACCGGGTGCCCCCGCACCGCCCGCGCTACCGCCCGGACTTCCGCTACCGCCCTGGTGGCCGAGGTAGAGCTGCAATTTTGGCCGCTGGTGCGGCGTGGTTCGCGGCCCCTCGGTCTTGCTACTCGGCGTCCGAGACTCGCGCCTGCGGCGCATGCGCTTCGGACGCCGAGTAGCAAGACGGCCGCGAACCCTGAGGGCGCCCACTCCGAACCTGTTCGCGGGTGGTGGCGCCTTCGGGTTCGCCGGGTGCACTCAGAGGCGGGCTTTGACGGCGGCCGAGAGGCGCGAACCATCGGCCTTGCCCTCGGCGAGCGCGGTGGCGATCTTCATGACCTGTCCCATCTGCCGCATGCCGGGGCGTTCGCCGTTCTGCTCGGCGACCTGGGCGATCGCCGTGTCGGCGATATCGGCGACCTCGGCTTCGGTGAGCTGTGTCGGCAGATAGTCGTCGATGATCCTGGCCTCGGCGTGCTCGTTCGCCGCCAGCTCGCCACGCCCGGCCTGCGTGAAGACCTCGGCGGCCTCGCTGCGCTTCTTCGCCTCTTTCTGCAATACGGAGACGACCTCGGCGTCGGAGAGTTCGCGCGACTGCGAACCGGCGACCTCGGCGGTCTGGATCGCGGCCAGCAGCATGCGCAACGTGGCCAAGCGCAACTTGTCCTTGGCTTTCATCGCGGCGGTCATATCCGTCCGCAGCCTCGCTTTGAGTTCCGACATGGGCCCAACCGTAGCCGGTCGTCCCTGCACCGCCCACATATTTACTGCCCGGCACGGTGTCGCGGGCACAGGCCGGACCGGGCAAATACGACACCGTGCCGAAACACACTCGGCGTTCCGCGCCGGGCTCACCTATGCTGGGCAAATGCCCGTAATCTCGACTTCCGTTGTCCGCCGTACCGCGCTGGGCGCTGTCGGAGCCGCGGTGGCCGGAGTCGGCTACGCCTCCCTCGTCGAACGCAACGCGTTCATCCTGCGCGAGGCGACGATGCCGGTTCTGCAACCCGGTTCGTCGAGCCTACGGGTGTTGCACATCAGCGACCTGCACATGATGCCGGGACAGAAACTCAAGCAGCAGTGGCTGCGTGAGCTCGATCGGCTGGAACCAGATCTGGTCGTCAATACCGGCGACAACCTCTCGCATCTGAAATCGGTGCCAGCGGTGGTCCAGGCGCTCGGCGGATTACTCTCCCGCCCCGGCCTTTTCGTATTCGGCAGCAACGACTACTTCGCGCCGGTGCCCAAGAACCCCGCGAAGTACTTCAACAAGAACCATCGTCGCGTCTACGGCGCCCCGCTGCCGTGGAAGGATCTGCGCGCCGTCTTCACCGAACGCGGCTGGCTCGACCTCACCCACGTGCGGCGCGATCTCGAGGTTTCCGGAATCCGCATCGCCACAGCGGGCGTCGACGACCCGCATCTTCAGCGCGACCGCTACGACACCGTGGCGGGGGCTCCCAATCCGCTCGCCGATCTTCGGATCGGCCTGACGCATTCGCCCGAGCCCCGCGTGCTCGATCGTTTCGCCACCGACGGCTACGACCTCGTCATGGCGGGTCACACCCACGGCGGCCAGCTGGTGCTGCCCGGTTACGGCGCGCTCGTCACCAACTGCGGTATCGACAAATCCCGCGTGAAGGGCCCGTCGCAGTGGGGCGAACACACCCAGCTGCACGTCTCCGCGGGTATCGGCACGTCGCCGTGGGCCCCCTACCGCTTCTGCTGCCGCCCCGAGGCGACCCTGCTCACCCTGGTCGCCGCACCGCCGAAGCGCCCCAGCGCCGCGACCGACCACGGGATTTCGACCTCCGAGGCCGTCGCGCGCTGAAACGCGCCGAACGGGGGCGAGCATTCGGCGCGGGGTGCGTCGACGGGGACGAACGCTGTAAGGTCGCGTGCCGAGACTTGATGTCGGAGCAGGGGAACGACGAACGTGAGACTTTCCAGGGGTAGAGCACTCTTCGTCACGGCCGAGGCCGTCGGTGGGGCGCGGTGGTGAGCGACAGCGCGGGCAGACCTTCGTCCGGCGCGGATGTCCGCGCGGTACCCGTTGGGGGACGGCCGGATTCAGCCCTCGACAGCCCGGTAGACACCGTGCCTACTGCCCGTGCCGAGACGAACGTGTACGGCGACACGGCTTTCGGTGTACCGGCGCACGCACCCGGGGCCGTCGACTCGCGAAATCCGTTCGGGGCGCCGGTGGACATGCCGCCTCCGGTGAGCGCTGTGTCGCACGGGAATATCGCCGGGGTGCATGCCTCGTCCGGACCGGGGTTCGTCACGGATCAGCAGGGGCACAGTCCATTCGGGGTGATCCACGAGTCGGCTGGAAGCGCTGTCCTGGCCCAGCCGGAGTGGAATCCCGTCCGTGGGTCGGCGTATTCCGGTTCGACAACGTCGGCGGCGCCGGTGTCGTCGGAATCCAGCGCTCCGGCGTCGGTGTCAGCGTCGGTGTCGGAACCCAGCACTCCGACGGCATCGGACCTCAGCGTTCCGGTGTCCGCTTCGGCCGCAACCTACGCGTCGGCCGCAGGTTCGGTTTCAGACCTGGGGCGAAGCTCCTTTCACGCACCGGATACGACCGCGGCGCCCGACCCCACTTCGTACGCGAGCGCTCCGGCATCGACACCGACACGAGCCTCGACACCGACAACGGCGATGGCGATGGCGACGACATCCGTAACGACATCAGCCTCGACACCGAGATCGGTGACGACATCAGCCTCGGTACTGGACTCGGCACCAGCCTCGACGCCAATACCGGCACCGGCCTCGACACCAGCCTCAGTGCCGACGTCGCCATCGATGCCGACATCGGCGTCAGCACCGGCATCCACACCAGGACCCGCATCGGTGACGACATCGCCATCAGTGCCCGCACCAGTCATGACGTCACCGTCAGTGCCCGCATCGGCATCGGCATCGGCATCGGCATCGGACGGATGGCAACCGCGTGCGTGGGAATCATCGACCTCCATACCCGGCTCACGAGAGTGGCAGGTGGGCGCGGGTACACCTGCGCCCCCACCTTCGTCCGGCTCGATCCCCCCGACCCACCACGGTTTCGGCACCGCCCCGGGTGAATTCGACGAGTGGCGGTTCGGGGCGCGCGCTTTTCCGTCCGACTCGATCCAGCAGCCGAGGCGGGGCAGGCGACGGCTCGTACTCGCCGCCGGGGTGGCGGTCGCGCTTCTCGTCGCCGGGGTTGGTCTCGCCACGGCGGCCGGAAAGCGCGGCGGCGACCCCGGCAGCAATGATCCGACTCCCGGCCTGGTCAGCGCGCTGACCACGTCGATCAGACCGGCCACAAGCCCCAAGGCCGCGGCTGCCGTCAGCAATGAGACCCCGGTGGTCCCCGGCTACCAGGTGGTCGTCGCCCCCGACAGCGGCGCGGCCTACGACGTCCCCGCGGATTGGACGGTGTCCGCTCCCGAACATTCGGGCGGTTTCGGCAGTCCGCCGCATTCGGTCGGCGGCAAAGGCTACGCCACCGAGGGCAAGAACTACTGCCCCGGTTCGACCCGAACGGTCTCCTTCCTCACCGGCACCGACGACGCCGATTCCGCCACCGCCGCAACACAACTCGGCACCCGCGCGGCCAAAGCCGCCTACCCCGGCTCCCCTACCGGCGGCACCCCCGGCCCGGCCCAACCACTGGACTCCCTCGACGGAAGCCGCCACGGCGTATTCGTCGAGACCAGGGGCACCATCACCGACGCGAAACCCGGCTGCGCCACCGAGTACTCCATCTACACCTTCGCCACCACCGCCGAAACCGGTAGTTTCGTCATGGTCATCGCCGCCGACACCGGCGTCCCCAAGGCCGTCGACCCCGACACCGCCCGCCGCATATTCGCCAGCATCCGCCCTCACGGAACCTGACTGACCTGCGGGTTTAACGTCTGGACCTTCCCTGTTGTAAGCTACTGCAGGTTCGCTTCACGGGGTGTGGCGCAGCTTGGTAGCGCGCTTCGTTCGGGACGAAGAGGTCGCAGGTTCAAATCCTGTCACCCCGACGTGTTGGTTGAGACACAAGAAGAGGCCCTGACCGTTCCACGGTCAGGGCCTCTTCTGCTTTCCGTCGACAGACATTCCGTCCGAGTATCGTCTTCCGCTCGATCGGCTCGATGATGCTGTTCCGCAACCGCTCTCGACAACGACATACTTACTCGACCACGGCACCGCCCTCGATTCTTCAGCATGAGGCCGACGATCTCCCACTGAAGCGATTCCAGGCGAAACCGTACAGAGTTCGCGTCTCGCCGACTCCCGCGGAGGTGGCGCGACACGCGGCCGCAATTTGGACCAGCGAATACCGACCTCTAAAATTGATGCCGGATCGTTATGAGACGATCCCGGAAGCGCCGAGGCTCAGCCCGGAGGCGAACTCCAGCAAAAGGATCTGGCACGTCTTCGGTCGGACGCCCAGATTTCGAACGATGACCCCCATCGTCACTACCGGGTGGTTGCGCTGCCGTTCTCCCGCTCGGACCTCGCTACCTTCTGCCTCGTACGCGGTAGGAGTTGACAGTAGTGACCAATCTCGGCGGCGATCCATCGCAGATCAGCCCTGACGGGCCGCTGCCATCGGCCCCCTCTTCCGACTTCATCGTCTACCGGACCGAAGACGGTCGCGCAGAGGTCCAGCTCAGGACGATCGAAGGCACGGTCTGGTTGACCCAAGCGCAGATGGCGGAGCTTTTTCGAATCTCACCACAAGCTGTCACTCAACTGATCAGAGCGATCTACGAGGACGACGAACTCGAGGAGACAGCAACTTGTAAGGAATTCTTACAAGTTCGCACCGAGGGTGGTCGACAGGTTCGACGGAGCTTGAAAACCTACCGACTCGAACTCATCCTGGCGGTGGGCTACCGGGTCCGGTCACAACGCGGGATTCAGTTCCGCCAGTGGGCGAACACCGTACTGCGCGAATACCTCGTCAAGGGGTTCGCCATGAACGACGCCCGCTTGAAGGACCCCCAGGGGGCCGACTATTTCGATGAGTTGCTCCAACGGATTCGCGAGATCCGCGCGTCCGAGAAGCGGTTCTACCTCAAAGTCCGAGATGTCTTCGCCGCCTCCAGTGCGGACTACGATCCGAAAAGCGATGTCGCCAAGACGTTCTTCGCGACTATCCAGAACAAGTTGCTGTACGCGGTCACCGGCCGGACCGCCGCGCGGAACTGGTCGTCTCGCGATGCGACGCGGAGAAACCGAACATGGGTTTGACGAGTTGGAAGGGCAAGGCGGTGCGCAAGGGCGACGTCGATATCGCGAAGAACTATCTCACCGAAGCCGAAGCGGCGCAGCTCGCGCGGCTGACCACCATGTTCCTCGACTATGCCGAGGACCGTGCGGAGCGCCGTGAGCAGACCCTGATGGCGGACTGGGTGACCATGACCGACAAATTCCTCCAGTTCAACGAACGTCGCGTCCTGCACGGCCCGGGCAGTGTCTCCGGCGCGAACGCCAGCGAGATCGCCGTCACCGCCTATTCCGAGTTCGATGCTCGACGACGAGCTGAAGAGGACGCGGTCGCCGGTATCGCCGAACTGGAAACGATTCAGGCGGAAATCGAAAACCGCAAATAACTCTGTGGCGCAACGGAAACCGCTCAGCCGAGATCGTTCCGGCGATCGAGAGCCGTAGCGACGGTTACCGCGCCTGCTCGTGATTCCAGGCCGAGACGCGGCGGGCGTAGAGGACGTTGCCGATGCCTGCGGTGAGGAAGAAGAGGGCGAGGTGGATCCAGGGGGATTGGCGGCGGT
>NZ_JAFMPL010000126.1:0-20646 GCF_019038455.1 Nocardia noduli | reverse complement strand
GGACCTCGACGGGTGGGGTGGGGCCCGCGAGGTGCATCGCGCGATACCAATTCAGTGCCGCGGTGAGCGCCTCGGGCTGGGTCAGCCGGTGGACGTAGTCCTCGACACGCTCCTCGGGGACCTTCCAGTCGAAGATCTTGCGCAGTGCGGTGGCGCCGTCGGCGAGCAGAATCCGTTCGGCGACGCGCGGCCTGCGGAGCAGTTCGAAGTACTGGGAACGCTGGGCCTGGTCCTCGTCCTCGGTGAGTGCGCGCAGGAAAGCGGCCGGATGCGGCGTGGAGATCGCGGCGAGGGTGCGGACGCGCTGCGGAAACGCCGCCGCGGCGGACCAACCGATGTAGCCGCCTGAGTCGTGGCCGACGAGATCGAAACGCTGCCAACCGAGTTCGTCGGCGATCGCGATCACATCGCCGACGAATTCCTCCAGGCGATAGGCGTCGACCCGCTCCGGCCGGACCCCCGGTGAGTAGCCGCGCAGATCGGGGGCGACGACCTGGCAGCCGCCGTTACCGAGCGCGCCGAGCTGGAATTCCCATTCGATCGCCGCCTCCGGAAACCCGTGCAGCAGCATCACTTCCCTGCCGCCGGAAGCACCGCAGGCCAGCGCGTCGAAGGTACCTGCCTCGGTCGGAATCTTGATCGCCTCGATCACGGCGCCGACTCTAGTCCTGCCCACCGACGCGATCGGCCCGGCGGGAGTGACACCACCGGGTCGCGGGTAGCGGGACCGGGCCGCGTTCGTTCTTTTCGATGTCGCGACCGGGTAAGCGCGCTACCGGAGTCTTCCCTGTCCCCCGGTGTCGGTTTACCCGATCAGCGTCCGGGCTGCCCGTCAGTGCTCGTCGTAATGCCCGTTGTGCGGGGCGTGGCGATGTCCGTCGTGAACGTAGTCGACGTGATCACCGTGCGGCACCGCGACATGCCCGCAGCCCTCGCCGTGCACGTGGTCGTGGGTCGTGTGTTCGGTGTGACCCGCCGGCTCGCACTCGTCGAAATGTCCGTTGTGGGCGCGGTGCAGATGTCCGTCGTGAACGTAGTCGACGTGGTCACCGTGCGGTACCGCGACGTGCCCGCAGTCGGGCCCGTGGACGTGCGCGTGTTCGGTGTGCTCGACATGTGCTGTGGTCATCAGAATGCCTCCTCCATACCGACGGACAGGTGAATCTGTGAACGTGAACACATTATCAGGTGCGCATCATTGCAGGTAACCATCTGTATGCCGGATCGTGATCAGAGCACCTGGGACAGGAATCTGCGCAGTCGGTCGGTCTGCGCGTCCTCGAAGAGCGCGTCGGGCGTACCCGTCTCGACGACCTGTCCGGCGTCCATGAAGACGACGCTGTCGGAGACGCTGCGCGCGAAACCCATCTCGTGGGTCACCACGACCATGGACATACCGCCGGAGGCGAGCTCGGCCATGAGCGCGAGTACCCCCTTGACCAATTCCGGGTCGAGCGCCGAGGTGGCCTCGTCGAAGAACATGATCTGCGGGCGCATGGCCAGCGCACGCGCGATGGCCACCCGCTGCTGCTGACCACCGGACAGATTCGCGGGCCGCGCGTTCGCCTTCCCGGCCAGCCCGACGATCTCCAGCTGCTCGATCGCCGCGGCCCGCGCGGCCTCCTTGGACAATCCGCGTAATTTGCGCGGCCCGAGTGCCACGTTCTGCACGACGGTCATATGCGGGAAGAGATTGAACTGCTGGAAAACCATGCCGATGCGCTGACGCAGCCGGTCCGGATCTTCGGTGAGCACCGATTTCCCGTCCAGCAGCACATCGCCGCGATCGGGCTCGTACAGGCGGTTCAGCACCCGCAGCAATGTCGACTTGCCCGAACCCGACGGACCGATGACGGTGGCCGTGCGGCCCGCCTCGACGTGGATGTCGATACCGCGCAGCACGTGATTGTTGCCGAGGGTCAGATGCAGGTCGGTCCCGGTCAGGGCGGCGCCGGTGGTCGTCTCGCTCATCGGTCAGCGTCCTTCCGTGATGGTTGCCTGTTCGAGTTCATCGATGGGCCGGTCGGGCCTGCCGGTGCGCATACGCCGATCGATGTAGTTGACCAGGTGCGTCAGCGGAATGGTCAGTGCCAGATACACCAGACCGGCGGCGACCAGCGGCGACAGATTTCCGGTCTGCGCGTTGAGATCACGTCCGACCGCGAACAGTTCGCGCTGACTGGCGAGCAGACCGAGGAAGTAGATCAGCGAGGAATCCTTGATGAGCGCGATGAATTGATTCATCAACGCGGGCAGCACCCGTCGCACGCCCTGCGGAATCACCACCAGCACCATCGACTGGGTGTACCCGAATCCGATGGCACGGGCCGCTTCCAATTGCCCCGGCTCGACGGACTGGATGCCGGAACGGAATATCTCACCGATATAGGCGGAGGCCAGCAGCGCGAGGGCGACGGCGCCGAGCCAGTACGGATTGTTGCCGGTGAGATTCTTGACCACGGGCCCGACGCCGAGGCCGATCAACAGGATGATCACCACGGCGGGCAGGCCGCGGAAGATATCGGTGTACACCCGTGCGGGCCAGCGCAACCAGCGTGTTCTCGAAATACCGGCCACCGCGAGGAGCATGCCGATGACGGTGCCGAGAAATCCCGAAACCACCGCGAGAATCAGGGTATTGGGCAAGCCGGTCCGCAACAGATCCGGAAAGGCCTCGCGGTAGAGCGACCAGTCGAAGAAGGTCTCGCGCAACTGCTGGAATGTCGATTTCGGGGCGTTCGGCGCGGTGTCGTCGGATTGCTGTTCGGCGGCCACGGCCGCGAAATCCGGCAGTTGCGGCACCGGGGCGGCCTTGGAGCCGGGTTTCCAGCCCGGCGGTAGTTGGCGGGGCACCCAGTCGGTGTAGAGGCGCGCGTAGGTGCCGTCGGCGATCACCGCGTCGAGTCCGCTGTTGAGCGCGTCGATGAGCGGCTGATTACCTTTGCCGACCGCCCAGGCCGCGAAATTGTCCAGGCTGAAGGCATTCTGTACGACCGACGTGCCGTCGCCCGGTTTGATCGCACCCTCCGCCTGCGCCGACGGCGCGACCCAGGCGTCGACCTGACCTGATTTCAAATTCGCGTAGGCGGTGTTGTAATCCGGGAATTTCACCGGATCCAGCTTCAGGGTGTTGACGACGTAATCGTCCTGCACCGTGCCCTGCACCACCGCGATCCTGCTGCCGGAATTCAGGTCGGCGAATCCCTTGATCGGACTGCCCGCGGGGACGACGAGCGCGAAATAGCCGAAGTCGTAACCGTTGGTGAATCCGACCAGCTGACGGCGCGCGTCGGTGGTGGTGATGTTGGAGGAGCCGACGTCGAAACGCCTACCCGCCACCTGCGCCAGCAGTCCGGCGAACTCGGTGCCGGAGAACTCCACCCGCAGACCGATTTTCGCGGCCACCGCCTCGAGCAGTTGATTGTCGAAACCGGTGAACGCCCCCTGCGCGTTCACGCAGATACTCGGCGGAGCGTCCGACAGTGTGCCGACACTGAGCGTGCCCGGCGTGATGAGGCCGAGTTTGCCGATGTCGACGGACTGCGGCGGCACCGAGTTCGCGGTGGTGAACCGGTCCGGTCCCGCCGACGCCGAGGACGCCAGATTCGTGGGGGCGGCGGAGGCCGCGCTCATCCCCGGCGGCGAACACAGATCACGTCCCGTCGTCGAATCGTCACCGGAACCACAACCCGCAGCCAGGAACGCGACAGCGAGCAACAGCACGGCGATCAACGCACGAGACCGCACAGCGGGCAGACCAGCCATGTGAAAAACCCTAGCCTCAGGGTCCCGGTTACCCCGTGGCAATCCACCGTGGTCGCGCCCATTTCCTGCCGATCCACTTTCGCTCACGGTGAGCGGAAGTCACCCGGCATACGGTCGGCCTGGCAACCCCGAGCGGGCCCGGGTCGTTCTCAGGCGATCCCGGTGACCGGCTCCGGGTTCACCTCGTCGCGCCAACGAATAGCGCCGATCACTTCGCTCAGGTCGTAGGACGGTCCACTGACCCCGACGGTGAACGTCGTGACACCCGCGGCGACGAAGTCGGCCGCCCGCTCGGTCCCCGGCCACTGCACCGAACGCTCGATACGCGACTGATCGGTGCCGACGGCCTCGCAATGTTCGGCCAGCACCTTGTTCTTGTGCGCGAGGACATCCAGATCGGCGAAGGTGTGCCACATATGCGCGTACTGAGCGACCAGCCGCAGGGTCTTCTTCTCGCCGCCACCGCCGATGAGGATCGGAATCTCGCGCGTCGGTGCCGGATTCAGCTTCGCCAACCGGGCGGTGAGGCGTTCCAGACTCTCCTTCAGCAGGGCCAGGCGAGTGCCCGGCGTGCCGAAGTCGTAACCGTATTCGTCGTAGTCGCGTTCGAACCAGCCCGCGCCGAGGCCGAGGATCAGGCGGCCGCCGCTGATGTGGTCGACGGTGCGGGCCATGTCGGCGAGCAGATCGGGGTTGCGGTAGCCGCCGCCGGTGACCAGCGCGCCGATCTCCACCCGTTCGGTCTGTTCGGCGAACGCGCCGAGCATGGTCCAGCATTCGAAATGCGCACCGGCCGGATCGCCGGTCAGCGGGAAGAAATGGTCCCAGTTGAACACGATGTCGACACCGGCGTCCTCGCTGCGCAACACGGCGTCGCGGATGAGTCCGTAGGTGGGCGCGTGCTGTGGTTGCAGCTGAACTCCGATACGAACAGGACGGCTCATCGGGCGCTCCTCGTCACTCGGGTGGGTTCCCCGATCGAGGCTACCGCCGTGATCGTCTTCCGGCCCGGTGATCGTTCCCGATACGGATACGGTCGACCCGACCCACCATCGGCAATATCGTGGCAACATCACCTTCGGGCGTATTCGGAGTGCCACGACGGGGTCCGTGCGTAACGCTCGCGCGGTGGGCCGCGCCCGGACTCGCCGTATCGAAGCCCATCCGAACGGAGGCCGCGGTGACCGATCTCCCCCTCCGGGTCCGCTCGTGACCCGCTCCGATTCCGTCGACCCACATTCGCTGGCATCGGCGCCGGTCGTGGTCGGTGTCGACGGCACCGAGGCATCGGACGCTGCGGTGCGCTGGGCGGCGAAGGCAGCGGCGCGACGGCAACGTGAACTGGTGATCGTCCACGGCATGGATCTCGACACCGACGGGTTCGCCGTGCGATCCCGCGAACAGACGACCGCGATCGGCGAGTCGATCGTCACCGAGGCGACCCGACTCGCCGAACAGACCGATCCGACCGCCCCGGCAATCACCCCGCGACTCGAATCGGGTGATCCTGGTCAACTATTGGTCGACCGTTCGGAATCCGCGCACCTCGTCGTCCTCGGCAGCCCCACCGACAGCGTCGGGCTGGGCCGCCTCGGCTCGATCCTGCTGTCGGTCGTCAGCCGCGCACGCGGCGCGGTGGTCGTGGTCCGCGCCGGGGAACCCGAGGCATCACCGTCCGCGCCGGTGGTGGTCGGGATCGACGGCAGTCCGGTCAGCGATGCCGCGACCGGCGTGGCCTTCCGGGAAGCCGCCGTGGCCTCGGCTCCGCTGATCGCGGTGCACAGCTGGGCCGACCCGTACGCGGGCCGGTTCTCCCGCCTGCTCGCGGCGTCCGACGAACCCGTCGACGTGTCGGCGCCCGATCGGGCGTTGCTCGCCGAGCGGTTGGCGGGCTGGCGTGAGCGCTACCCGTCCGTCGACCTACAGCGCCGCGTCGAACGCGGGACGCCGCGCGATCAACTGCTGGCCTGGTCGCAGACGGCGCGACTGCTCGTGGTCGGCAGCCGGGGACGCGGGCGTTTCGCGCGGTTCATGCTCGGTTCGACCAGCGCGACGCTGGTCCAGCGGGCCAGGTGCCCCGTCATGGTCGTCCATCCCGGTTAGCGCGGCACTCAGCCGCCGATCAGGTCCGGTCGATAGGCTCGCCGAGGTGAAGCCAGCTCCCGACACCCTGGTGACCGTGACCACCGACCTGGACTCGGTGACGACCGTCGGCCACGAAGACGACCCGACCGACGCCGGACCGACCCGCGCCGATATCGAAGCGCTGTGGTCCTCGGTGCAGTCGTGGTACCGGCTCGGCACCACCCCCGCCATCCAGATCTGCCTGCGTCACCGTGGACAGATCGTGCTGAATCGCGCGATCGGGCACGGCTGGGGCAACGGCCCACGCGACGCCCCCGACGCGGACAAGGTGCTCGTGACCACGGAAACCCCGTTCTGCGGTTTCTCCACCGCCAAGGGCGTCGCGGCGACGGTGATGTCCATGCTCGTCGAACAGGGCGCGTTCCGTCTGGAAGATCCGGTGGCCGAATACATTCCGGAATTCGCGGCCAACGGCAAGTCGGCGATCACCATCGGTCACGTGCTCGCGCATTCGGCGGGCGTGCCGTTCGTCACCAAGCCCTACCGGGGTTTCCAGCTGATCGTCGACGAGGAATTGGCAGTACGCGGGCTCGCGGATCTGGTTCCCAGCTGGCCGCCGGGCCGTTTCCGCATCTACCACGCGCTGACCAGCGGACTGATCCAGCGACTACTGGTCCAACGAGCCACCGGCAAGCGGATGCGCGAACACCTCGGCGAGCGCGTGCTCACGCCGTTGGGCTTCCGCTGGAACAACTTCGGCGTCGATCCCGCCGATGTCGACCGCGTGGTGCCCAGCGTCAAGACCGGACCCGGCCCGTCGCGACTGTCCCGGTTCGTGGCGCGCAAAGCACTCGGCGGCGGTATGGGCGGACCCTCCCGATCCGACGCCGCGACCGCGTCCTTCCTCACCGCCGAACTTCCCTCGGGAAATCTCGTCACCACCGCCTACGAACTGTCCCGATTCTACGAAATACTCACGCGCGGAGGCGAACTCGACGGTGTCCGGATTCTCGAGCCGGACACCCTGCGCATGGCCGTCGCCCCGGCCCCGTGGCTGCCCGGCCTCGCGGGCCGGGTCAGCCGCGCCGGATTCGAATTGGGCGGCCGCAGATCGAAATTCGGCCGCGACACCGCGACCCACTTCGGCCGCAGCGGCCTGACCACCCAGTACGGCTGGGCCGACCCGGCACGCGGTCTCGCGGGCGCCGTCCTCACCAGCGGCAAGGCCACCACCGACACCACCCGCCCGTGGCATCTGGTGGCCGAGATCTCCGACATGTTTCCGCCGCTGGCCGCCTCCGAACGCCTGTTCACCGTGTAATCGGGCGGTACACGGACGTTCCCCGCTATCGGTGCGCGCTCGCCGCAGCCGCACTTCGACGCCTAGCGTTTCGCGCCGCTCCGCACGTCGCCCCGCTTGCGCAGCTGGTCTATACCAAGAGTTCACCGGGCGTTGGCCGACCGTACGTCGATTGGTCTATACCAATCATGACAGTGTCCTCGTACCGCCTCGCATCTCGTCCGGGCGCGGCGCCCCTGTCGGTTCGACCCCGGGACTCTGATGACCACTACAGCTCGCGCCGCGCTCGCCGCGTCCGCAATCACGCCGACCGTCGGACGCGAGGGCTGAGGCCGATGTCCACCCCTGTGCTTCCACCGCCGGTCGCGGGCGACGACGTCGTCATCGCGGCCCGTTCGGTCACCAAGACCTTCGGGTCGGTGACGGCGCTGCGGGATATCTCCTTCGACGTGCACCGCAGCGAATTGGTGGTGCTGCTCGGCCTGTCCGGATCGGGAAAGTCCACGCTGCTGCGCTGCCTCAACGGATTGCATCCGATCACCTCGGGAACCGTCGAGGTCGGCGGCACCCGCGTCGACACGGCCTCCTCCGCGCGTTTGCGCGCCCTGCGCCGCGACGTCGGATTCGTGTTCCAGCAGTTCAATCTCGTCGGACGGCTCAGCTGCCTGGAGAACGTGCTCATCGGCGGTCTCGGCCGCTTGCGCCTGCCCCGCTACGGCGCGCTGACCTATCCCACCCGGATGCGCCGCGACGCGCTGGCGCACCTCGATCGGGTCGGGCTCGCCGATCTCGCCGATCGACGCGCGGACAGTCTGTCCGGCGGCCAGCAGCAGCGGGTCGCCATCGCGCGAATGCTGATGCAGCGCCCGCGACTGGTACTCGCCGACGAACCGGTCGCCTCGCTCGACCCGGAGAACGCGGGCGTGGTGATGGATCTGCTGTTCCGGGTCTGTATCGAGGAACAGCTCACCGTCGTGTGCACGCTGCACCAGGTCGATCTGGCGCTGGGCTGGGCGCATCGGCTGATCGGGCTGCGCGGCGGGCAGAAGGTGCTCGACCGGGCCGCCGTCGGATTGTCACGCGAATCGGTGATGGAGATCTACCGGCGCGTCGACCCGGCCGAACAGGCCGATGCCGGACTGCGGACCGATCGACGATGAGCACGCTGCTCACCCGACGGCGCGACCGCGTCGACGGCCGAGGTTCGCCCCGGCCCTCGACGCTGCGCATCCTGTCGATCGCGGGTCTGGTCGCGGTCTTCGCCGCCGCCGACTATCTCGAATTCGCGCCCGCCACCCTCGTCGACGGGCTCGACGAGATCGCCGCGCTGCTGGAACGCATGCTGCCGCCGCGCCTTGACGATCCGGGTCGTATCAGCGTTTTGGCGATCGAGACATTGCTGATGGCGGTACTCGGCACGGTGCTCGCCACCATCGCGTCGGTGCCGCTGGCGTTCCTCGCCGCACGCAACACCACACCGCACCCCGTCGTGCACGCGGCGGCACGCGCGCTGATCACGTTCTGCCGCGCGATGCCCGATCTGCTGATCGCGGCGCTGCTCGTCCGCGGTCTCGGCATCGGAGTGCTGCCCGGCGTGCTGGCGTTGGCCCTGCACTCCATCGGAATGCTCGGCAAACTCTTCGCCGACGCGATCGAACAGACCGATCCGGGACCACGCGAAGCGGTGCGCACCACCGGTGTCGGATACGTCAGGGAGATGATCAACGCGGTGGTGCCGCAGGTCGTTCCGGCATGGATCGGCGTCTTCGTGTATCGCGTCGACATCAATCTGCGCACCTCGGTGGTCCTCGGTTTCGTCGGCGCGGGCGGTATCGGATTCGCGTTGCAGGACGCGCTGCGTGGACTCACCTATCCGCGCGCGCTCGGCATCGTCGGGGTGATCCTGCTGATCATCGCCGCGATGGAACTACTGGCGATCCTGGTCCGCGGACTGCTGCTCGCCCCGACGACACCGCATCCGGGCCGCGAGCGGGTCGCGCGCGTCACCCTCGGCACCGTCGTCGCGACGGCCACGATCGCGGCGCTGGTCGTGCTCGAGATCGACCCGTGGTCGCTGATCACCTGGGTCGGACCCGCCGCCGAGGTGTGCGGCCGAATGCTGCCACCGGATTTCGGCGCGCTGGGCGGTGAACTCGTCGACGCGGTGGTGCAGACCATCGCCATCGGACTGGTCGCCACCGCGATCGGCGTGGTGCTCTCGCTACCCGTCGGAATTCTCGCGGCGAACAACATCGCGCCGCATCCGACGGTGTTCTGGGCGGCCCGCGCCTGGATCCTGGTCGTACGCGCGGTTCCCGAACTCATCCTCGCGGTGATCTTCGTCGCGGCACTCGGCCTCGGGCCGGTCGCAGGCACCTGCGCACTGGCCATCGGGTCGGTCGGATTCCTCGGCAAACTCGTCGCCGACGCCGTCGAGGAGATCGACCCGGGCCCCCTCGAGGCCGTTCGCGCGGTGGGCGGCGGTTGGTGGAAGACGTTGTTCGCCGCGGTGATTCCGCAGGCGATGCCGTCGATCGTCGGATCGGGCCTGTATCTGCTCGACGTCAATATCCGCACCTCGACCGTGCTCGGCATCGTCGGCGCGGGCGGCATCGGATTCCTGCTCTTCGAATCGATTCGCACACTGAATTTCGAGGTCGCCGGAGCGATCGTGCTCGTGGTGTTCGTCCTCGTCTACCTCGTCGAAAGGGTGTCCGGATGGATACGCTCGCTCCTGGTCTGACCCACGCCGCGGTGTGGTCGGCCGACGGTGTCACCGTGCGCGAAGTACCACTGCCCCGGCCTGATCGGGGACAGACGCTGGTGCGGGTCGACCTCGCCACCGTCTGCGGCAGCGACCTGCACACGGTGCTGGGCAATCGCCCCGCCGCGTGTCCTTCGGTGCTCGGTCACGAAGCCGTCGGCCACATCGTCGCCGCCGGCGCGGACGCACCGCTCGCCGTCGGCACGCGTGTCGTCTGGTCGGTCACGGCGGCCTGCGGACAGTGCGCGCGCTGTCTGGCCGGATTCACCGCCAAATGCGCACGGGTGCGCAAGGTCGGGCACGAATCCTTCGACAGCGACTGGCCGCTTTCGGGCGGTTACGCCCGGCACATCCTGCTGCCCGCGGGCGTCACCCTGGTCGAAGTACCCGACCGGATTCCCGACGCGGTCGCCGCCCCCGCCGCCTGCGCCACCGCCACCGTCATGGCCGCACTGGAGGCGGCGGGGCCGCTGACCGGGCAGCGCGTGCTCGTACTCGGCGCGGGCATGCTCGGGCTCACCGCGACCGCCGCCTGCGCCGAACGCGGGGCGGTCGTGTCCGTAGCCGATCCGGACCCGGTCCGCCGGACCCTCGCCACCGCTTTCGGCGGCACGCCCGATTCCCCCGGTGTCGGCGATCTCGTCGACGTGGCCTTCGACTTCTCCGGCGCCACAACCGCTCTCACCAGCGCGCTGTCACGGCTCGACCTCGGCGGCACCCTGGTCCTCGCGGGCTCGGTCTCCCCCGGACCCACCATCGCCGTGAATCCCGAAGCGGTCGTGCGCGGTTGGCTCACCCTGACCGGCGTGCACAACTACGAACCTCGTCACCTGCGCGAGGCCGTCGAATTCCTCAGCGGGACCGTCACCCGGTACCCCTGGGAATCCGTCGTCGCCGCACCGGTCGCCCTCGACGCGGCACACGAGGTCCTGGCCCCGACAGCACCGGGCGTGCTGCGCGCTTCCATCGCGCCGTGAACGCCTGCCGCTCGGCCTCTCATGGTGTAAGCGGTCGGCGCACGAACAGTCACTCGTCGTAGGTACCGCCCCGGGAACCGGCCACGCCTGTGCCATGAGTTCGCGCGAGGCGGCGATTCCCCGCGCCCGAGTTCGTGGGCCAAGGCTTCCACGAAACGTGTTCTGCCGCCGACTGATCCGGTGCGGATCCCGGCAGCTCACCGCGATTCGGTCTCGCAACGACCTCACCGCGCACCGATAATGGCGGAATGGGTCGAAGTCGCCGACAGCAGCCCACCGCGGACGGGCGGCCGGGCTTCGCACGCGGCTGGGGAATGTTCTGGATCGGGTGGTCGATCCTGCTGGTCATCGGCGCCGCGGGCACCTTTGTCCTGCTACTTCCGTCGGGTATGGCGAGCGACGGCTGCCATCAGGGCTCGACCGGCTACCTCTGCAACGGTGGCGATTCCCTGTTCGCGTTACTGCCCGCGATCGGTTTCGCGGCGGCACTGGGCTGCTCGCTGCTCAGTGCCGGACTGCTCGCGATCGTGCGCCCCTTCGGCCGCCGACTCGTCCCGAGTTGGGGGCTCGTCGTCGGCATGGCGGCGTGGTTGCTGGTGCCCATCGCCGTGTGGGAGCTGGCGAAGATCGGATACCACGGTCCCTGACGTCCGGAACGCGCGAACAACGACCACGAGCGTGGTGACGGTTCGCCGCAGCGCACCGTCACCACGCTCGTGTGGCGTTCGGGTGATTCAGCCCTTGCACTTCTTCGAGCCGGTGACCTCGCAGACATGGCGGACGCCGTTGTAGTCGGAATCCTGCGCGGGGACCACGCCCCAGGCCCGCTCGTCGGTGATCCGGCATTCGTCCGAGCAGATGCCGTCGGCCTGGAAAGCCTTGGCGTTCATACCTTCGGTGAATACTGTCCGCAGTGTGTCGATGGCGGCGGTGCCGAGTTTGTTGTTCGCGACGAAGACCGAGCCGGCGATGGTTTCGGATTTCCACACCGTCTTGAGTTCGCCCGGCTTCAGGTCGCCCTTGTCGACCATGGTCTTGTCGACCATGGTGTCGAAGGCGAAACCCGCGTCGCAGGAACCGCTCTTGACCGCGAGTGCCGACGCGTCGTGGCCGCCCGCGTAGATGGGGGTCATGGCTGCGGAGATATCGGCTTCGCCGCCCGAGGCGATGACGCCCTTCTCGATGAGTCCGGCTGTGGGGTAGAGGAATCCGGAGGTCGAGCCCGGATCGACGAAGCAGACCTTCTTGCCCTTGTAGTCGGCGAGTCCGTTGACGGCGGCGTTGTCGGCGCGCGCGATGCCGTAGGACTGATAGCCGGGCGGGGTGCCCTCGTTCTTGACGACCGCGCCGAGCGGGGTCATCTTCGCGCCGTTGATACCCGCCACGACGTAGGCGAACGGGCCGAAGAAGGCCAGGTCGACATTGCCCGCGATGAGTCCTTCGACCACGCCCGCGTAGTCGGAGGCCTGCACGAATTCGACCTTCGCGCCGGTCTCGCGCTCCAGTCGCTCGATGACGGGGCCGTAACTCGACTTCAGGTCGGTCGAGTTCTCGGCCGGAATGGCGGCGAGGGTGAGGGTTTCGGGGAAGCCCTGCGCGGTGGTCGCGCCGGTGTCCGACCCGGAACATCCGGCGGCGACGAGGGCCGTGGCACAGAGGAGGGCGGCGGCCGCGCCGACCCGCCGATTGACATTGATCATTGTTTCGCTGTCCGTTCGATCGAGTAGTGGAGTGGATTCGCGGTTCAGGGGAGAAGCAGGGCGGGCAGATCGGCGACGCTGTCGATGACGTGGGTCGCGCCCGCCTCGCGCAGCGCGGGCGCGCGGTGGGCGCCGGTGAGCACGCCCGCGCGCAGCGAAGCGCCCGCACGCAGGCCCGAGAGCATGTCGCTTGCCGTGTCACCGACGACGGCGACGGCGGCGACATCGCTGACCTCGCTACGCAACGCGGCGGCGAGCACGAGATCAGGATGCGGGCGACCGCGTCCCGCCGCACCGGGCGCGAGCCAGGCGTCGGCGAGGCCATGCCACCCGAGCGATTCGATGACGCGCTGCTGGGTCGCCGGCGAGAAGCCGGTCGTCAGTACGACTTTGATCCCGGCGTCGCGCAGTCGCGTGACGGCGTCGACCGCGCCGGGCACGGGTGCGACCCCGCCGTCGATGAGCGCGTCGTAGGCCGCCTCGAATGCGCGATTCGCCTGCTGCGCGCGGTCTTCGGACTCGAAAAGGGCGCGGAAGACCTCGATCTTCGACTGCCCCATCGTGTCGAGGACGTACCGCCGGGCTTCGTCGCGGTCCTTCCCCGTCTCGGCCAGGCCGACGGTGGTCGCCGCCGTGTCGAAGGCGGCGATGACGAGTCCGTCGTCGGTGACGGTCGTCCCGGCCATATCCATGACGACGAGTTCGACGGCGGTGTGCGAGGCGGTGCTGTTCGGCATGACCCGAACGATGCCGTTTGGTATAGACCAATAAGGATTACGCCGGTGAACAGGCAGTGAACGCTGGACGAGCGTTTGGTCTATACCACTGGATGGTATCTTTTGGTCATGGTCGCCGACGCGGAACCACGGGTGCTCAAGCACCAGATCGTGCGCAAGAACCTCGATGCCCTGCTCGACGAGATGTCGCCCGGCGATCCGTTCCCTTCCGAGCGGGATCTGGCCGGAAAATACGATGTCGCCCGCGAGACCCTGCGCCAAGCGATCCGGGAACTACTCGTCGCGGGACGGATCGAGCGGCGCGGCCGGGCCACCGTGGTGGCGGAACCCAAAGTCGTGCTGCCGCTGGCGATCGGCTCCTACACCGAGGCCGCCCGCGAGAAGGGCATGACCGCCACCCGCATCCTGGTCGGTTGGACACTCGACCCGGCCGACGACGAACTCGCGACCCTGCTGCACATCGAAACCGGCTCGCCGATAGTGCAATTGGAACGTGTGTTCACCACCGACGGCGTGCGCGTCGGTCTCGAACGGACACGTATACCCGGCTACCGGGTGCCGGGGCTGGTCGAGACCTTCGATCACCGGGCCTCGCTGTACACCGAATTGGACAGGCGGGGCATACGATTCGGCCGGGTGATCGACAGTATCGAGACGGTGCTGCCCGACGCGCGGGAGGCGTCGTTGCTCGCCGTCGACGCGCGCACTCCGATGTTCTTGCTCAATCGCGTGTCCTACGACGCCGACGGCGTGCCGATCGAGCAGCGCCGCTCGCTCTACCGGGGGGATCGGATGACCTTCACAGCGGTCATGGAAGCGTGACACCACGACTCGACCGGGTTTCCCGTCGACCACCGCGCCGCATCGAGCGAATCCCGGGTGAACATGTCCGAACAACTCGGTCGCCGACCTTGACCGCGACGGGGTGCCCCACCCACCGTCATGAGCCATGATCACCACTGCGCAATACGATCTCGTGATCGTCGGGGCGGGCATCGTCGGTCTCGCACACGCCGCGGCGGCCCTCGAGCGGGGCGCCTCGGTCGCCGTCGTCGACCGTGACGACCACGCGATCGGCGCGTCGGTCCGCAACTTCGGTCATATCTGCGCCACCGCGCAGACCGGGCAGGCGCTGACCTTCGCGCTCGCGGCACGAGAGCGCTGGCTGACGCTCGGACGCCGAGCCGGATTCACGGCGCGTGAATGCGGCACCGTCGTTCTCGCCCGTGGCGACGACGAACGCGCCCTGCTCGAGGAGTTCCGCGACGAACGCGGCGGTGACCAGGTGACACTGCTCGATGACGACGCGATCGCCGCCCTCCCGGTGGC
This sequence comes from Nocardia noduli, assembly GCF_019038455.1. Taxonomy (NCBI): domain Bacteria; kingdom Bacillati; phylum Actinomycetota; class Actinomycetes; order Mycobacteriales; family Nocardiaceae; genus Nocardia; species Nocardia noduli. Next base: position 5,989 of record NZ_JAFMPL010000126.1, on the reverse strand, counting down.
CGCCGGGACCGTCACCGGCGCGGCGCTGCTACCCCTCGATCTGCGCGTCGACCCTCGCGAAGCCGTGCCCGCGCTGGCCGCCTGGCTCGCGGACAACGGCGTGCGGTTCCATCGAGGCACCCACGTCGGCCGGATCGAATCGACCGCGGACGAGGTGGTCGTGCGCACCTCGCGCGGCGACCTGCGTGGACGCCGCGCCGTGCACGCCGTCGGACACGATGTCGACCGGCTGTTCCCCGACCTGGCCGAGGAATGGTCGGTCCACCGATGCAGACTCCAGATGCTCGAAATCGACGCCGGTGACCTGCGCCTGGAGTCCGCGCTGCTCACCGGTACGTCGATGCTGCGCTACGGCGGACTGTCGGCCATGCCGTCGGCCGCGCGCGTGCGCGAACGCATCGCGCGCGAATCTCCGGAACTGCTCGACGTCGTCATGAATCTCATGTCGACCCAGCGCCCCGACGGCGCACTGGTTCTCGGCGACACCCACCACTACGCCCGGACGCACCCGCCGTTCGACGACGAATACGATGCCGAACTCCTGCTGCGCGAGGGCGCGCGATTGTTCGGACGCCCGCTGCGGGTGCTGCGGCGCTGGCGCGGGATCTACGCCACGTCACCGCGCACCGAATTCCTCGTCGCCGAGCCCGCGCCCGGCCTGCGGGTGGTCTCGGTGACCTCCGGCATCGGCATGACCACCGCCTTCGGACTCGCGAACACCGTGGTCGACGATCTGCTCCGATGAAGTCCGACCGGGCGCGAGGGCCCCGCGTGCGCCGAGTCCGTCCGATCCGCGAAGTGCGGCGTCGGATCGGGCGCGCATCCGTTACCATTCGCGATCAACCCTGTACTCGGATCGTCCGGCACGTTCCTGCCGGTGATGGGATGTGTATTCGTCATGGCAACGGTGACCTTCGACAAGGCGACCCGGCTCTACCCCGGTGCGACCACACCGGCCGTCGACCAGTTGGATCTGGTGATCAACGACGGTGAATTCCTCGTACTCGTCGGGCCTTCGGGATGCGGCAAGTCGACCTCGCTGCGGATGCTCGCGGGATTGGAGGAGGTCAACGGCGGACGCATTCTGATCGGCGCGAACGATGTGACCGGCGCCGAACCCAAGGATCGCGATATCGCGATGGTGTTCCAGAACTACGCGCTCTACCCGCATATGACGGTCGCGGAGAATATGGGTTTCGCGCTCAAACTCGCCAAGGTCGCCAAGGCGGAGAAGCAGCAGCGGGTGCTGGAGGCGGCGAAACTGCTGGATCTGGAGCCGTATCTGGATCGCAAACCCAAGGCGTTGTCCGGCGGACAGCGTCAGCGGGTGGCGATGGGCCGGGCGATCGTGCGCTCGCCGCAGGTGTTCCTCATGGACGAGCCGCTGTCGAATCTGGACGCCAAACTGCGCGTGCAGACCCGCACCCAGATCGCGCAGTTGCAGCGTCGCCTCGGGACGACCACCGTCTACGTCACCCACGACCAGGTCGAGGCGATGACCATGGGTGATCGCGTCGCGGTGCTCAAGGACGGGCTGTTGCAGCAGTGCGCGAGCCCCCGTGACCTCTACCGCGATCCGGCCAACGCCTTCGTCGCCGGATTCATGGGTTCGCCCGCCATGAACATGTTCACCCTCGCCGTCGAGGACGGCACGGTGACACTGGGCGGATACGCGCTGCCGGTGCCCCGCTCGGTGGCCGATATCTGCGAGGGCTCGGTGGTCGCCGGTATCAGGCCGGAACATTTCGAATTCGGCGGCGCGAACGCCGAGGGTATCGAGATGGAGGTCGACGTGGTCGAGGAACTCGGCTCCGACGCCTACGTCTACGGCCGGACCGTCACTTCCGGGCAGCTCAACGGCGCGGGGGAAACCATCGTGGCGCGGGCGGATTGGCGTAACCCGCCGACGAAGGGCGCGCGGATCCACCTGGCGACGACTCCCGAGCACATCTATTTCTTCTCCGCCACCGACGGCAGCCGCCTGAACTGAGGCGGATCGCCGGGGGAGGCCGCGTGCCGCCTCCCCCGGCTCCGTAGCTCACGCCTGGTCGCGAGCGCTCCGCAGCGCACGCACGTAATCCTCGTTGAGGCGCACCCCCAACTTCTCCAACTCGACTTCCTTACCCGTCGAGCTGCGCACCTCCACCCGCACCGGCGCGCCGGTCGCCTCCTCCACCAGCAGCAGCGGAGCCGGACCCGGTTGCAGGTAGGCGTCGCCCCATTGCATCAGCGCGAGCAGCGCGGGTAGCAGGTCGCGGCCCATGTGGGTGAGCACGTATTCGTGCCTGGTGCGCTTGCCCTCTTCCCGATACGGCCGTTTGACGAACAGTCCGGCGTCGGTGAGTTTGCGCAGTTGCGCGGCCGCCGCGGCATCGGTGATCCCGACGCGGGACGCGAAGCCCTCGAAGCGGCGCGTGCCGTAATAGGCCTCGCGCAGGATCAGGATCGCGGAGCGGGTGCCGATCAGATCCATCGCCTTGGCGATGGAGCACCCATCGGGTTTCCACGAACTCAAATCGGCCAACGGCCCTTCCATCACGGCTGCCATGACGCACATCATAGCGAAATCTGACTTGAGTCGAGTATATCCAGGTGTTAACTTAACTATAGGACAGTAGAGTCAGGTAAAGCGGCCGGACTCCCGCTCCGAAAGGAAGCACCATGAGAGACGCGGTAATCGTCGAGGCGGTACGCACCCCGATCGGACGGGGCAAGCCGAACGGCGCGCTGCACGATGTGCACGCCGTCGACCTGCTCGCGCACAGCCTGCGCGAAGTGGTCGACCGCAGCGGCATCGATCCCGCACTCATCGACGACGTGATCGGCGGCATCGTCACCCAGGTCGGCGAACAGGGCGCCAATATGACCAGGCGCGCGGCACTGGCCGCGGGCTATCCCGAGTCGGTGCCCGCCACCACGGTCGACCGGCAGTGCGGAAGTTCCCAGCAGGCCATCCACTTCGCGGCGCAGGGCGTCATCTCCGGCGCCTACGACATCGTGGTCGCGGCGGGCGTGGAGTCGATGGGCCGGATTCCCATGGGCGCGAGCATGATCGGCGGCGGCGACTTCTCCGGCGTCGGTTTCGCCGAGCGGTACCCGGAAGGGCTGGTGTCACAGGGCATCAGCGCCGAATTGATCGCGGCCCGTTGGGGTCTGACCCGCACGCAACTCGACGAATTCGCCCTCGGCAGCCACGAGAAGGCCGCGCTCGCGACGAAGAACGGTTCCTTCGCCCGCGAACTCGCGCCGATCGCGGGCCTGGAGACCGACGAGGGCATCCGGGTCGGCAGCACCCTGGAAACGCTCGGCAAGTTGCGCCCCGCCTACTACGACGAGGCCATGGCCGCCCGCTTCCCCGAAATCGGCTGGGCGATCACCGCGGCCAGCGCGAGCCAGGTGAGCGACGGCAGCGCCGCCCTGCTGATCATGACGAGCGAACGCGCCCGTGAACTCGGCCTGAAGCCGCTGGCCCGACTGCACAGCTTCGCGGTCGCGGGCGACGACCCGCTGCTGATGCTGACCGCCGTCATCCCGGCGACCAGGAAGGTGTTGCAGCGCGCCGGACTCCAGATCTCCGATATCGACCTGGTCGAGATCAACGAGGCGTTCTCCCCCGTCGTACTGTCCTGGGCGCAGGACACCGGGGCCGACCTCTCGCGGGTCAATGTGAACGGCGGCGCGATCGCCATCGGCCACCCGCTCGGCGCGTCCGGTGCCCGGCTGATGACGACCCTGGTCCACGCCATGCAGGAACGCGGCGCGCGCTACGGCCTGCAAACCATGTGTGAGGCAGGCGGTCTCGCCAACGCCACCATCATCGAGCGTTTGTGAGAACCCGGTGGCACCCGTCCCCCGTGGCGGGTGCCACCGTCATACCGAGACCACGACCATCGCGACCAGCAATCCGGCCAGCCAGGATTCGACCAGTAGCGGCACCGCGACGATCGGTGCCCACCCGATCGGCCTGCGCGCCCTGATCCTGGCCACCACCCGCTCGACGGCCACCACCGCCGAGAACACGATGCCCGCCCACGCGACGACATAGGCCAGCGGTAGATAGCGCGCGCCGCCGCCGGTCTCGCGCTCGACCACCTCGTACACCGAGACGGCGACCAGCACGAGTCCACCGACGACGAACACGAGTACCGAAGCCGCTGCCACCCTGGCGATATCGCTCAGTCCACCCCGACGATCCGACCGCATTACCCAAGGATGACAAGCCGGGGCGCTCCGGCACCACCGATCCGGATATTCCGGCCGACGTAGGCTGACCACGATGAGCGATACCGAACCCGTCGTGTACGCGATACCGATGCGCACCCGATTCCGTGGCATCACCGTCCGGGAGGGGATGCTGATCCCCGGCCCGCTCGGCTGGGGCGAGTTCTGCCCCTTCCCCGAATACGACGACCGCGAGGCGACGGGCTGGCTGGCGACGGCGCTCGAGCAGTCGGGAACCGGCTGGCCGGAACCGGTCCGGGAGCGGATCGCGATCAACTGCACGGTGCCCGCCGTCGACGCGGCGCGGGCCCACACGATCGTCACGAATTCCGGCTGCCGCACCGCCAAAGTGAAGATCGCCGACCATCCGGACTCCCTGTCGGAGGATCTGGCCAGGGTGGAAGCGGTCCGCGACGCGCTCGGCCCCGGTGGCGCGGTGCGTGTCGACGCCAACGCGGTCTGGGATGTCGCGACGGCGATCGCGCACATCACCCGGATCGACCGGGCGGCGGGCGGTCTGGAATATGTCGAACAGCCGTGCCGGACCATCGAGGAATTGGCCGAGGTGCGCCGCAAGGTCGACGTGCGTATCGCCGCCGACGAATCGATCCGCCGCGCGGAGGACCCGTTGCGAGTCGCGGTGGCGGGTGCGGCCGATATCGCGGTGCTCAAATGCACTCCGCTCGGCGGGGTGCGGCGTGCGCTGCGGGTCGCCGAGGCGGCGGGTCTGCCCTGCGTGGTCTCCTCGGCGTTGGAGACCAGCGTCGGACTCGGGGCCCAATTGGCGCTGGCCGGCGCGCTGCCCGAACTCGACTACGCGTGCGGGCTCGGCACGATCTCGCTGTTCGAGGGGGATGTCGTCACCGAATCGCTGCGACCGGTCGACGGATTCCTGACCGTGCCGAGGACACCCGCCAGGCCCGATCCCGAACTGCTGCTGCGGTTCCGGCACCCCGATCCGGAACGGGTCGCGTGGTGGCGCGACAGACTCGAGCGGGTCAGCGCGCTGCTCGGTACCACCTGATCCGATCCGCGACACCGTTTCACCTCGGTCGGGATCGGTCGCCGTCACCACGATTCGAACAAGCGGGTGTATCGCGTCGCGGTCGAACGGTCGGCCCTGACGGTCGAGACGGTCAGCCGAAACGGACTCCGCAGCCGAGCAGCGCGGTCCGCAGCACGAGCGCGGCTTCCGGACCGATCACACCGTCGACCAACTCCACGTAGCGCGTACAGAATTCGGGACCGTGCGAAGCGAGGGCAGCGGCGGCGGGCTCCAGGTGATGCGCGAGTTCGTGCAACACGACCAGTTCACGCAACGCCCACGCGGTCCCGCCGGTGTGCAGGGGCACCGCCAGGACCGCGCCGGCAGCCTCGTAATGGGCGGCGGCCGCTCCGGCACGCGACCGCACCCGAATGGGAAACGAGGCTCTATCCCATTGCGCCCGTACCCAATTGAGCGCGAGCACCTTGTCAGCATAGACCTGAACCGATTCCACCGACGCGAAACGGCGCTCGATCGGAAGCGTGATCCCGGAGCCGTGGATCTCCACGGTGCGACTGCCCGACTCGTCGGCACGGTCGAACATTCCGCGCACCAACCGCTCGGCGTCGTAGACCTTGGCGCGCTGGGTGTCTCGGACGCTCACCGGCCGCGTCCGGCGGGCCGACGCGAACCGGGAATCGGTGCGATCACCCCTGGCCCTCGGTCAATTGCCCACGGGCGGCATCCAATTCGGGAGAGGTCCCGAGCCGCGCGGCCCGTCCC
>NZ_JAFMPL010000125.1:0-20678 GCF_019038455.1 Nocardia noduli | reverse complement strand
GAGTTGGGGGGAGACGGTTTGCCGGGGCGACACCTGTTGGCTGAGGTCTACCGAACACTCGTTGTGAGATTGCGGGGCTGCGGGCACTTCGAACAGGAAACAGCGCCGAAAAGCTGTGCCGGAGGGTCCGCTACGGGCAGGGTGTGAAAGTAGATCGCCTGGGACGACCTTCGTGCGCCGGGGTTTCTGGCTCCGGAGGTTGCCGCGCGGGAACCGTGACCTCCGAGGAAATCGAAGCCGCCAGCGGCAAGGCCGACGCGCGCCGCACCTTCCGCCGTGCAGGCGACAACCGCGAGCACCTGATGTGGCTCGGTGGTGTGGTGTGGGACTCGGCTCTACGAGACCGCCTCTACGTGGGGATCTTCGAACACTCGAACGTGACGCGGCCGCGAAAACCACGAAACACCATTGTCGGGAGACCAGTCGAACGGGCTGAAGTGCGCGCGGAACAGTTGATGGAGCGACCGCGCTGGGGCCTGCCGGAGCTCGCATCGCGGTACGGAGGGCGGCGCGCGCCCGGGGTAACGCCCGATGAGTGGGTGTGGGCAATAGATTCGGTCGGGTGAGCGCTGAGTCGAAGGGCGAATGGGCCGAATCCGTATCGACGGATCGGGAACGGTTCGCGATCAAGGTCGAGATCGCGATTGTGTTGTCCATCACCTTCGGGCTGAGTGGGCTGAACGCGGCGCTGTCGCTGATCGACAGCGCGCTGTCGCCGGAAGGGGTCGGGGGGCGGACTGTCGCGCTCAACGCCTCGCGGTCCACGGCGTCGTTGATCGATCTGCTTTTCCAACTGCTCGGGGTGTTGCGGCTGACCGGCTGGGCGGCCCTCGGGCTGTATCTGCTGTGGCGCAGTGGGATCGGGCCGCGCCTGATCGGGTTGGCCAGGATCGGGATGCGGCGGGATGTGCTGCCGGGGCTCGCGCTCGCGGCGGTGATCGGGGTGCCGGGACTCGCGCTGTATCTGATAGCGCACAGCATGGGGGTGAGTGTGACGATCGTCCCCAGTTCGCTCGGCGACCACTGGTGGCGACTACCGGCGCTGATCCTTTCCGCCTGCGCGAATTCGGTGGCCGAGGAAGTTCTCGTGGTGGCGTATCTGATCACGCGACTACGAAAGCTCGGCTGGTCGGAGAACTCCTCGCTGTTCGCCTCGGCGGTGCTACGTGGCAGCTACCACCTCTACCAGGGCGTCGGCGGCGGGCTCGGAAATCTGGTGATGGGCTTGATCTTCGGGAGATTCTGGCAGCGCACCAACCGACTGTGGCCGCTCGTGCTCGCGCATGCGACCATCGATGCGGTGGCCTACATCGGCTATACGTTGCTACGAGGTCACGTTTCCTGGTTGCCGTAACGGCAGCGGTCGAATCCGGGATTATCGAGAGAACGTGTGTACCGAATCCGGCCGCCGACGAGTGCTCGGAGGCGGATGAAGCGCCGCTCACGACACCACCACCCAGCGATCCACGATCAGTAGAGTCGGAACGATGAACGGCGACGACCCCCAGTTCAAGGACCGCAGACGCGGGGTTCCGCCGCCACCACCGGCACGCGGCGGCGACCCGGCGCAGCGCCCACAGCCCCCGCGACAGCGTCCCCCACAGCAGCCGCACCGGCCACCGCCCCCGCAGCAGGGCCGCGGACCGGCGCCGCATATCGAGCCGACCAAACGGCTGCACCGCGACGCCGTGGAACAGCCGCTCGCCTACTCCCAGCCGCCCGCCGAACCGATCATCCGGCGCACCGCGCCTCCCCCGCGCCCGAACCGGCAGACCCACGCGCCGACCCAGCGGCCCGAGCCGTTCAACGAACCCGCGCCGCGCGGCCGGAACGCGCCGCCGCCCCAGCGACCGCAGTCCCGTCGCAACGACCAGCCGCCACCGTCGGGACCGCCACCGAGCGCACACGGCCGGGCGCCCCAGCCGCCGCGCCGACGCCGCAAACGTCATCCGTTCCGGTGGTTCCTGGTATTCCTGCTGGTGCTGGTGCTTGCCGCGATCGGCGGGATCTTCCATCTCGACGGCAAACTCGTCCGCATCGACGCGCTCGCGGGCTACGCGGATCGGGTCGGCGACACGCCCGGAACCAACTGGCTGCTCGTCGGTTCGGACGGACGCGGCGGGCTCTCCTCGGAACAGGAACAGGAACTCGCCACCGGCGGCGAGGTCGGGCCCGAGCGCACCGACACGATCATGCTGGTGCACATCCCGAAATCCGGTGACACCACGCTCATCAGCCTGCCGCGTGACTCCTACGTCTCCATTCCGGGGCACGGCAAGGACAAACTGAACGCCGCCTTCGCATTCGGCGGTCCGCAACTGCTCGTGCAGACCGTCGAGATCGCGACCGGCCTGCGGGTCGATCACTACGCGCAGATCGGATTCGCCGGATTCGCCGGAATCGTCGACTCGCTCGGCGGAATCGACGTCTGCGTGCCGATGGCGATCGACGATCCGCTCGCGGGTATCGACCTGCAACCCGGATGCCAGAAACTCGACGGCCCGACCGCCCTCGGATTCGTGCGCAGCCGCGCGACCGCGCTCGCCGATATCGACCGCATGAACAATCAACGGTTGTTCATGGCGGCCCTGCTGAAGAAGGCGACTTCGGGCGCCACCCTGGCGAATCCGTTCAAACTGTGGCCGCTGGCGACCGACACGGTCGGTTCACTGAAGGTGGACGAGGGCGATCACCTGTGGGATCTCGGAAAGCTCGGCTGGTCGCTGCGCGGTAACACCGTGGCGACCACGGTGCCGATCGGCGGATTCGAGGACACCGACAGCGGCAATGTCGTGGTGTGGGACAAGTCGAAGGCGGGTCAGTTCTTCGACGCGCTCGCCACCGATCAACCCGTCCCGGAGGCGCTGCTGACGCGGTAGCGTCGAGGTATGGCCGACACCGATGTGTCCTTCGACGTCCTGTTGCGCGACCGGATACGGCAGGGTCTCACCGTGGCCCAGCAGTATCTGGCCGCCGCGGTCTATTTCGATTCCCAACGGCTGCCCCGGTTGGGCGCGCAATGCTATGACCTGTCCCACGAACATCGCGGACACGCGCTGCGCATGATCCAGTACTTGCTCGACCGCGATGTGACCGTCCGGGTCGGCAGCGTCGGCGCGGTGCGGGAGGATTTCGACTCGCCGCGCGCCGCGGTCGCGTTCCTGCTCGAGGTGGAGCGAACGTCGACGGCCGATATCACCGACCTCACCCGCGCGGCCCGCGAAACCGGCGATTACCTGGGCGAAGGGTTCACCCAATGGTTCCTGAAGGAGCAATTGGAGAATGTCGCCGGTATGACCCGACTGCTGGCCGTGATCGACCGCGCCGACGGCGATCTGTTCGACGTGGAGGACTTCCTCCGTCGTGAGCCATTCCGCAACCGGAACGACGCCACGGCTCCGAAAATGGCGGGAGCGGCCGAAAAATAATTAGGCAACACTAGCCTCAATAAGGGTGTACTTGGATGACACGCGCGCTGACCAGCGATAATCTCTGTGTCATGTCCAGCCATCCGGAATCACCACAGAGCAAATTCCATGGTCTGCTGCACGACCAGATCCGGCACGAATTCAATGCCGAACATCAATACATCGCCATGGCGGTGTGGTTCGACAATGTGGATCTGCCGGTGCTGGCCAAGCGCTTCTACAAGCAGGCCGTGGAAGAACGCAATCACGCCCTGATGATCGTGCAGTACTTCCTCGACCGGGATATCAGCGTCGAGCTGTCCGGTGTCGACTCCGCGAAGTCGCAGTTCGAGAATGTCCGCGAAGCGATCGCCTTGGCGCTGGCCCAGGAGAAGAACGTCACCGATCAGATCGTCCGGCTCGCGAGCACGGCCCGCGAAGAGGGCGACTACCTCGGCGAACAGTTCATGCAGTGGTTCTTGAAGGAGCAGGTCGAGGAGGTCGCGAATATGACCACCCTGCTCAACGTCACCGAACGTGCCGGGTCGAACCTGTTCGATCTCGAGGACTTCATCCGCCGCGAAATGAGTGGACCAGCCGATGCGTCAGGTGCCCCGTCTACTGCCGGCGGCAGTATCTGATCTCCTTTTCCTCGAAACAAGGTAGCCGCGGCTCGCGCCACGGCTACCTTTTGTTTCGCCTACGTCCGATTACAAGCTGCGCAGGGTGTCGATCAGACCGGTGAGCAGTACGACGATCGCTTCCATGATTTCCCTACTTCCTCATGTGTTCGGTTAGGTTTCCCTATTAACCGGGTGGACATCGGAAATAACTTTTCTTCAGAAAATCGCTCGAGCGAGTGGCGTCGAATCAGCGCAAAGTGACCTGACGTGACCGCAACCCATCGCGCGACCTGCGCTCTTCGGCCGAGAGCGGAGCGTCGACAGCCACCGCGGCTGCCAGTCGGGCGCCGAATTCCTTTGTCGCGCCGATCCATTCGTTCGCGTGCCGCTCCGGATCGAGATCGAATACCGGAACGAGCAGACCGTGCGTGCGGAACGAACCCGCGAACCGGGAACCCTCGCCCAGGTGCAGCCCGCCCGAGGCGTGCAGTCGGGCCAGCGCCAGCATCAGATCGTCCTCGTTCTCGGGACGCACCCAGCGCACATGCGCCTTCTCGCCCGCATCGACCCACCACGGCGCACCGATCGCGTCCGCGCCGAGATCCAGACGCGCGGACGGCATGATCGCCTGCTTCGCCTGTTCGATGGTCGCGGCGACCTGCGGATCGGGCTGCACACCTTCGGGCACCCACCAGTCGAAGTCCTGGTGGACGGTCAATTCGAGGTCGGCGCCGGGATCGATGACGTCGGCCAGTCGCGGTCCGCCCGCCACGCTCTGCGCCGCCTGCAACGAGTCACCGGCTTCGGCCGACTGGGTCCACAGGATCGCGGCGGCGATATCGGCGGCCGGGTCGTCGCCCTGGTGCTGGACCTGGGCGCCCACATAGCCGCTCGGCTCGTCACCGGCGCGGACCAGCGCGGCCACCGCACCGGGTAGTACCGTCGCCAGCACCACGGGACGTTCGGCGGCCACCTCGGGCGCCAACTTCAGCGTCGCGGTCGCCGACGGCACGAACTCGCGGAGCGCGACCAGATCGCATTCCGCGGCCAGACCCTCGAACGGACGTGTGACCAACTGCGTCGCCTGCTCCAGCGCGGCCTTGCGCTCGGCGAGACGCTGGGCCCGGTTCCCTCCGGGCTTAGGACTGTTGCGCTTGCTCTTTCCCACGGATGGTCAAACTACTCCCCTCACACCCGTGTACCCCCATACGCCACGTCTCAGCTCGACAGCAGAGCTTTCGTGCGGCCCGGGTGGTTGGTGGCGATCCAGTTGACGCCGAGGTCGGAGCACAGGGCGACGTCGGCGGGATCGTCGACGGTCCAGCAGTAGGTGGCGCGTCCGGCGGCGGCGGCCTTGTCGACGAGGTCCGGGTGGTCGCGCAACGTCTTCACCGAGGGACCGACGGCCGTCGCGCCGACCGTGGTCGCGGCGCCGCCGCCCAGATAGCGCGAGGATTCGCCCAGCAGCACGGTGGGCAGCAGCGGCGCGGCCCTGCGGATGCGCCACACCGCCAGCGCGGCGAACGACATCACCACGGCCCGCGAATGGTCGGCCGACGCCGGGGTCGCGATGCCGAAACGCTGGAGTTCGGCCAGCAGTTTGTTCTCGACCAGTCCGCCGTAGCGCACCGGATGTTTGGTCTCGATGAACAGTTTGGTCGGCCTGCTGCGCCAGTCCAGCACCAGTTCGATCAGCTCGCTCAGCGTCAGCACCGGCACCGGTTCGCCGTCGCCGCCGAAATCGAGCGCGCGCAATTCCTCCAGCGTCATCTCGCTGACCAGCCCGGTGCCCGAGGACGTCCGGTCGACGGTGCGGTCGTGCACGCACACCAGATGCCCGTCCCTTGTCAGCCGGACATCGCATTCCACGCCGTCCGCGCCCTCTTCGAGCGCGAGCTCGTACGCGGCGAGTGTGTGCTCGGGGAGCGCCGCAGAAGCTCCACGGTGCGCGACGACGAATGGCGCGCGATTGCCCTGGCTCACTTGGCCGAAACCTCCTGCCGTTCACGCTCAACAGCGTTGTCGGTATCCCGATCTTCGGGCATGTCGTCCCTGGCCGCATCCCGGACGGGCCCGGCATCGGCGTCCGCGACGACACCCGCGCCGGGGTGCACGGGTTCGATGACCTGGACGACCGGATCGGCGCCGACCACCCAGCGGCGGGCGGTCCGCGCCCGGCCGAGCAGATCCCGGCCGTCGAGCGAGCGCACGACCCACAACGTCAGCAGGGCGATTCCGGCGGCGAAGGCGTCGGTGAACGCGGTGAAGACGACACCGTCCGCCTTGACCTGCAACGAATCCGCGGTCCGCCAGATCAGCGCGGCGACGGTGAGTACACCGCCGAGTACCCAGGCCGACCACCAGATCCTGATCGCGCGCAGCGCGCGTGGATCGTCGCGGCGTTGCGCGAGTTCGGTGAGGAACACCCCGGGCCAGAGCAGATTGACCACCGGGACCAGGCAGCCGAGAGCCAGCGCGCGCGGACGGCGCGGATCACGGAGTCCGGCCTTCGCGAACGCGGCGCCGCGCGCGTCGACCAGCCACATCACCAGCCCGATCGCCGAGGCGAGTCCGAAGACCAGTGCCAGCGCGGCGGAACCTTTGACCAGCGAGTCCGAGATCCACAGGACGGTGGGATCGATCAGCCGGGTGCGATTGCGCAGCAGGATCGCATAGCGACCCGCCTCGGCCAACGCCGACACCGCGAACAATAGGGCGGTGACCAGCAACAACGAGCTGACCCTCGCGCCGAACCAGGCGAAGCGGCGGCGCGGAACGGTGACCGACTTCGGCGGCGGATCGATCAGCCCCCAGCGCGGTACCTCGGTATATCTCGGTGTCGGCGTCGAGGCGGCGGTGTTCGCGGCGGTGTCGGCGCGACCGTTGCGGTGTTCGGGGCGCCTGGCGACCCAGCGGTAGTTACGGCGTGCCGCGGGGGCGTCGATCGGCGCGGGCGAGAGCAGTACGCCGCGGCAGCGCGGGCACCAGTGCATCGGCGCGCCGCGCACCGCCCAGCGCGCGCCGCACCGGGCACACGGCTGAACCACCGTACTCATGGCTGCCTCCGTCGGTAGAACCTCGTCAGTAGATCTTCGCCTGCCGGTCGCCATCGGCGACCAGCGGGCGTCCGGCCTGCTGCCAGGCCACCATGCCACCGCTGACGTTGACCGCCTCCACTCCGATATGCGCCAGATATCTGGCGACCTCGAGCGAACGGCCGCCCTGCCTACAGATGACGTACAGATCGCTGTCGAAGTCCAGTTCGTCCACTCGCGACGGCACATCCGACATCGGGATGTGTATCGCTCCCGGCGCGTGGCCGAGTTCCCATTCGTCGTCCTCGCGGACGTCGAGCAGGGTCGCCCGCACCCCTTCGGGACGGTCGGTCTGGTCGAATTCACCGGGCAGGGACTGCACCGGCACCGACGGAATCTCGGGGCTTGTCACGCTTCGATCCTGCCACGGCCGCGACCGTGCGGGGGAGTAGGTGCTCGGACCGAGACACTGATCGGGCAAGCCCGAGAAGCCCGCAGATCCAATCCTCGAGTTTGTTTTCGATCGGAACTCCTGCCGAGCACCCCGATTCGGCCGCAACTGCCCCTATCAGCCGCGAAGTTATCCACATAATCCACAACCTGATCCACAGGTCATGGTTGCGAACGACCGTTCCGGAACTCCCCTCCTGACATCCCGGAGCGGTCATTCGCCGCCTCTCGAGATCATGGCCCGAGCATGATGGCCGTGTTGATCCCGACAACTACTTGGACGGGGCGCGCGGCGATTCGGTTCCACAAAAAAACGAGAACACTAGCGAAAATCTGAAATACACAGTGGACACGGACACGGTCGGTAACCTGGGCGTATGAACGTGAGCAGGGGGCTACTCGACGGATTGGATACGACCGGACTCAACGCGGCACTGTCCGAGGCGACCTGCCTCGGGTTGCAGGTCGACTCGACGGCGCGGACGCTGCGACTCGATCTCGAGGTGCTGACACTGCCGGTCGACGCGTCGGCGATCCATGACTACAAGGTTTCGTTGACTTTTCTCGGTGTCGGCCGCGTGGCCGCGTCGCTACGCGAACAACGCTGGGACGATCTGGAGCCGCGGGTGCTTCCGCTCCAACTCGACGGCCTGAGCGAGGCCATTCGCAGTTTCGGGGGCGGCAGGCTGCACGGCTGGGAATTCATCGATCTGGACGACAGCGGGTGGACGCTGTGGAGTGAGCTCCTGAGTTTCGACACCAGGATCGACAACCACGTCTGCGCGCACGTCCTGGAATTCTCCCAGGAAGAAGGTATCGATCCGCGCGAACTCGATGTGCGAGTGTGGTTCGACAACATGGCCATTCACGATGCCGACGGCCGTGAGATCCCGCTGACAGATTTCATCGCGGGCGGCGTGCGCTGGTGGGAAGCCCACGACGCGGGCGACCCGCAGACCATCCGTCCCGGGATCGCGCCGCCGCTCTGAACACGGACGGCACCGCTCGTCGATGTCGCGCTACCGCATCCGGCCATCGGGTGCGGTAGTCCCGTATTTCCGATTTCGCTCCACCGTCGTCCGCCTCGCGCAACGCCGTCAGGGCAAGCGGCACAACCGGAATGCCCCGGTGGCTCGCCACACCCCGACATGGTTCGATCGTAGGCGCGGGGGTCCGACGGACACCGATTTTCTCCGCGCGACGGCACCGAGCCCGCCACCGAATCCGTGGCTGCCGGAATAGCGGGGGGTTCGGACCGGGTTGGACCCACCGGGTGTACGAATGATGGTTGGGTGTGCTCGAGAATCCGGGTGCACGCAGCCCGACATTAGGAAGGGACATCGTGGCTGAGTACACGCTGCCAGATCTGGACTACGACTACAGCGCCCTGGAGCCCCACATCTCCGGGCAGATCAACGAGATTCATCATTCCAAGCACCACGCCGCTTACGTCGCGGGCGTGAACACCGCCCTCGAGAAGCTGGAAGCGGCGCGCGAGGCCGGCGATCACGGCGCCATCTTCCTCAACGAGAAGAACCTGGCCTTCCACCTGGGTGGCCACGTCAACCACTCGATCTGGTGGAAGAACCTCTCCCCCAACGGTGGTGACAAGCCGGTCGGCGAACTGGCCGCCGCCATCGACGATCAGTTCGGTTCGTTCGACAAGTTCCGCGCGCAGTTCGCCGCGGCCGCCAACGGCCTGCAGGGCTCCGGCTGGGCCGTGCTCGGCTACGACTCGCTGGCCCAGAAGCTGCTGACCTTCCAGCTCTACGATCAGCAGGCCAACGTGCCGCTCGGCATCATCCCGCTGTTGCAGGTCGACATGTGGGAGCACGCCTTCTACCTGCAGTACAAGAACGTCAAGGCCGACTACGTGACCGCGTTCTGGAACGTCGTCAACTGGGAGGACGTGCAGGAGCGTTTCGCTCGCGCCGTCAGCCAGGGCAAGGGCCTCATCTTCGGGTAAGAGACCCCGCGAACAGCCCCGGGCCCCTGCCGTCGCACCAGCGCGACGGCGGGGGCCCGTTGTCGTGCACGCGCCGTCGCCCGGCCCTACCTCGGGTGTGTCGTGCGCCACGCGAGGACCTCCGCGGGGCGGGTCGGCGTCCGATTGGCACTCTTTGGTACTTGTGTGCCAGGTGATACGTGCCTCATTGTCAGGTTCCATAGTTACGAGGACGGGCAAAGCCGCCCCCGGTTCCATGACGGGAGGCACCATGCGTATCAACGAACCGATCGGCATCACGCCGTTCCAATCGCGCGGGTCGTTGCGAGGTTTCGTCATCTCCGGCCGGTGGCCGGACACCACCAAGGAATGGGCCCAGGTGCTCGTGCTCGCGGTGCGTGTCGCCACCATGCCCGGCCTGCTCACCACGACCACGGTATTCGGCGTCCGCGAGGAACTGCCCGACGAGCCGATGCCGGGCACGGTCGGGATGGTGCTGGCGGAGGGCACCGTCCTCGGCGAGGAGGCGCTCGCGCCCGGCCGGTTCGCCGACCACGTGCCCGCCGCGCTGCTGATGCTGCATCCACCCTCGGAAACCCGGCCTTCGCTGCCCGAATGCGCGGGCGCCGCGTCGGGCTGCGTCCTGCTGCCCGGTGTGCCCCACCTCGGGCTCGAACACCGTGCCGCCTGGGTGGAGGCCGAATCGGACGGAACCATAACGTCGCTGGTCAGCCGGGTCGGGCTCGATCCGATCAGTGATCCCGACACTGCGGTTCTGGCTATGCTGCTCGCCGCGTAAGGGTACCCGAAGTTCTGTACGTGGATCTCCAAACTTATTGTGCCAGCGGTGATTTGGAGAACCACGGGCTTGGCAGATGGCGAGCGCCCGGGTAGAGTCGTGCACAACGAAGGGGAGTAGCCCCCAATCACGCAGTCGACATACTGACTCGCGAGCCCGTGCGGGATCGCGGTCCGGTTGCGTGAACCGGTGAATTCCGGTGGGCGAGACCTTCGGCCTGACAAACCACAGTTTCGTTTGTCGGCCGGAGGCGTACCCAGATCTCCGGCGGACAGGCCGAAGATTCGGGAGCTACACATGACCGCCACGATTCTGCTCAGCATCGGAATCGTCTTCCTGGCCGAACTAGGCGACAAATCCCAGCTCATGGCGTTGACGTTCGCGTTGCGCTACCGCTGGTGGGTCGTGCTCGGCGCAATCGCGACGGCCACCGCCTCGGTGCACATCATCTCGGTCGGCGTCGGCTACTTCCTCGGTGTCGCGCTGCCGACCAGGGCCATCGCCTTCGCGGCCGCGCTGACCTTCCTCGCCGTCGGCATCTGGACACTGCGCGAGCATTTCGCCCCGGAGGATCCCGACGACGAACCGAAGCCGCAGCGTTCCACCAGGGCACCGTTCTTCATCGTCGTCTCCGCCGTACTACTGGCCGAACTCGGCGACCGGACCATGTTCGCGACCGCGGCGCTGGCCACCGACAACAATTGGTTCGGTGTGTGGATCGGGTCGACCATCGGTATGGTCGCCGCCGACGCGCTCGCCATCGGTGTCGGCATCCTGGTCGGCAAACATCTGCCGGAACGCCTGATCGGCATCGGCGCGGGCCTGCTCTTCCTCTACTTCGGCGCGGCCACCCTGCTGTCGGCGGCACTGCCCGATCTCGCTTTCGCGGCGAGTGCGGCGATCGCGGTCGCGGCTCCCGCCCTCGCGGGCGCGCTGCTGCTCGCTCGCGGACGCGGCGGCGTACAGCCCGTCGAGGGCGTCACCGAATCCACCGACGCCCGTCACCGGTGAGCGACGGTCAGTCGGTGGAGTCTCCGGCCATGGCCTCGCCGTAGAGATCGCCGCTGCGGGCGATCAGCTCGAGCAGCGGCTCCTTCAATGCGGGCAGGCCCTCCACGTCACCGACCGCGATCCGGCCGGTGACCATCGCGCCGACCGCCGCGGCGAACGTCTGGCAGGCGAAGCGCTGTGCGGGGGTGCGGGCATCGAGGGCATCGGCGATCAGACCGACGAACAGTTCCAGCAGACGCGCGCGACCCGCGATGGCCTTGGAACCGACAGCGTAGACCTCGACGAGGAAGAGTCTGGCGTGCGCGGGTTCGACCACGAGGCCCTCGAAGTAGGCGTCGAGTATGCGCCGCATCCGGTCGCTCTTCTTCGCCCCCGGCTCCGGCACGGCCTCCGCTTCGGCGCCGACCGCGGCGTCGATGCGCGCGAGCATGCCCGCGACGGCGTGCTCGTAGGCGGCCTCGAAACAGTCCTCTTTCGACCGGAACTGCTCGTAGAAGGTTTCCCGCGACACTCCGGCCCGTTTGAGGATCACCGCGACCGAGGTGTTCACATACCCGTTCTCGGCCATCGCCTCGGCCAGCGCCTCCAGGATCCGTTCTCGCTGCGACGCGACGACCTGTTCCCGCGGCAGGCCGTGACGGCCTCGCGGTAGTTGTCTGGCGTTGCCTGCGACTTCGGTCATGCGATGACTCCGGGTTCGGATCGGGCTAAGCGGGCCGCTCCATTCTGCGTGGTCGTGCGGGTTGGTCGGTGGTGAAGGGTGCGTCCTCGGTGCGCGCGATCTCCAAGGCCACCGCGACTCCCCTGCGTAACGCGATATCGATGACGTACTGCGCGATGGGCCGGAACGGCAGCACGATCGACACCCACCAGGGCGAGACGGTCTGGCGTTTACGGCGCGCGATCGCGCGTTCGATGCCGTCGATCGCCGGACCGAGCGGGGCGACCCCGGACACGGTCGAGCGGCCGAGGATCTCGCGCGCCGCGGCGGTGCCGAAACCGCGCGTGGTCATATCGGTGTCGAGTTCGGCGAAGTAGGCGATGCCGACCTTGGCGCCGGTATGCCTGATCTCGTTGCGCAGCGTGTGGCCCAGCGCCTCCGCGGCGGCCTTGGACGCGCTGTAGGCCCCGGCCAGCGGCAGGTTGACCGCGGCGGCCAGCGAGGACACGATCAGCACGTAGCCGCCGGGATGGCAGATATACGGGCCCGCCGCGCGCAGGGTGTAGTAGACGCCGAGCACATTGACCGTGAGGGTTTCCTCGAGGATCGAGGGGTCACCGCCGATGAGCGCCAACTGCTTGGCGATCCCCGCGTTGGCGACCACCACGTCGAGTCCGCCGAGTTCGGCGACGAGCGTGGCGACAACCCGCTCCACCTGCGCGAAATCCCCCACATCGCAGTAGCGCCACGGGGCGTCACCGCATTCGGCGGCCACCTCGGCGAGCTGTTCCGGTTCGACCCCGAGCAGTGCGACCGAGGCGCCCTTCGCGTGCAATTGCCGGGCGAGTACCGCGCCGATACCGCGCGCGGCCCCGGTGATCAATACCTTCCGACCGGCGACCCCGCCGTCGGCGAACAGCTTCATAGCTCGACGATACCACCGATGAACAGGTATGTTCGTGAATAATCAACGGTACCCGGCCGATTGGCGGGGAGCCGTGATCCGGTTCGCGACGCCCACCCGTTAGGGTGCAATTGACGAAAGGCCAACTGGCTGTCACGAACGAGAGGACCATCGTGGAGATTTCGGGTACCGCCGCCATTGTCACCGGAGGCGCGTCCGGCCTCGGAGCCGCGACCGCCAAGCGCTTCGCCGATCTCGGCGCCACCGTTTTCGGACTCGACGTGCCCCAATCCATCGAGCGCGCAGGCGATAACGTGCCCGCGGGCGTCACCCTGATCCCCGCCGACGTCACCAGCCACGAAGAGGTCGCGGCCGCGGTCGCCAAGGTCGTCGAATCCGGCTCGCCGCTGCGCATCGTCGTCAACTGCGCCGGTGTCGGCTGGGCCGGGCGCATCCTGTCCAAGAACGGCCCGCACGACCTGGAGCTGTTCCGCACCGTCGTCACCGTGAACCTACTCGGCACCTTCAACGTCATGCGCCTGGCCGCGGACGCGATCGCCAAGACCGACGCCGTAGACCAATATGGCCAGCGCGGCGTCGTGATCAACACCGCGTCCGTCGCCGCGTTCGAGGGCCAGATCGGCCAGATCGCGTACTCCGCCTCCAAGGGCGGCGTGCACGGCATGACCGTCCCGGCCGCGCGTGACCTCGCGCAGTTCGGCATTCGCGTCAACACCATCGCCCCCGGCATCATCGACACCCCGATGCTCGCAGGCGTGACCGAGGAGTACCGCCAGGGCCTCGAGGCAGGCG
The DNA here is from genome assembly GCF_019038455.1 of Nocardia noduli. Taxonomy (NCBI): domain Bacteria; kingdom Bacillati; phylum Actinomycetota; class Actinomycetes; order Mycobacteriales; family Nocardiaceae; genus Nocardia; species Nocardia noduli. The sequence goes on along the minus strand of NZ_JAFMPL010000125.1, from coordinate 7,030 downwards.
TGCCGTTCCCGTCGCGCCTGGGCCGTCCCGACGAGTACGCGCAGCTGTCGCAGTACATCGTCGAGCACGACTACCTCAACGGCGAGACCATCCGCATGGACGGCGCGCTGCGCATGACCCCGAGGTAGGTCTTCCCCACGACACCCGCCGCGCCCCTGTCATCCGGTTCCCGCCGGAACGACAGGGGCGCGGCGCGTTATCCGGGGTACGCCCGCGGCTTGTGCGCGATCCCGAGGAAGGCCGTCGTCGACAGCGCGGTATCGGGGCGATAGTTCGCCGCGAGGTACTCGAGCATCGATTCCGAGCGCTCGAGCCACACCCGCTCGCCGTCGGCCCGCCGGATCAGCTGCATCGCGGCGCTGCTGCGGATCATGGTGTCCCACAGGTGCTCCGCGCTCTCGAATACCGCGGAACTGGTGTGGCGCTGGATCGTCACACCGCTGAAACCGCTCGCCGCCATCTCCGAGGCGAACACCTCGGGATTCTCCAGCCCGAGGAAATCCGGCTGTGGTTCCTGGAGTTCCGGATCGGCGGCGGCGCAGGCCGCGAAGATCTTCATCATGAGCGGGGAATCGATGATCGGAGCCCAACTGGAGACCACCGTGACGCCGCCTGGACGCAGCACCCGGTACAGCTCCGCGAAACCCTTGGCCCGGTCCTGGAAGAACATCAACCCGAACATGGAGAAGGCCGCGTCGAAACTCTCGTCGTCGAAGGGCAGCGCCTGGCCGTCGGCCACGGTGGTCGCGATATTGGCGAATCCGGCGGTGGCCGCCGCCTCGCGCAGCCGGGTGAGCATCTCCTCGGAGAAGTCGACGGCGTGCACCGAGGCCACCTGCGGCGCGGCGGACAGACTCAGCGCCCCCGGACCCGCCGCGACGTCGACGATCCGCGAATCCGGTGCCAGTCCCGCCAATTCGAGCGCGCGGGCGGCGAAGGGTCGCACGATCATCGGCGCGAATTCGGCGTAGTCACCCGCGACCAGGTCCCAGGACTCGGCCGTGGCGAGCAGATTTGCTGACATGTTCGTGCACGATCCTTTCGACCGTCCCAGGCTACGCGCGAGTACGTTCCGCGAACCAGAGACCGAGTCGAATATCGCTGTGCCCGAATATCTTCGATGACCGAAATCGACCGGCCGGTCTTTTTGGCTACGCCGAACCCGAGACCGTCGCACGCACCAGACCGATACCGCGCCGACCGCTCGCGACCGCCGCCTCGACGACGGCGCCGGTGACGAAATGCCCGACTGCGGTGGCGACGAAGACGGCGGCGATGAGCACCGGAGCCCACGACCACGTCAACGCGAGCAGGGTCCGTTCGAAGGTGTCGACCGGCTCGACCACCGGTTCCCAGCTGTTGAGGCGTACCCACCGGCCGAGGAAGACACCCACCGCGCACAGCAGATGCAGGCCGAGCGTGACCGGCACGCACCACCGGCCGAGGCCCCTGTCCTCCAGGTATCGCCGCATCGCGGCGAGCGCCAGGTAGTAGGCCAGGAATCCGGAACCGATGAAAACCGCGTACACCGGCAGCACGGTGGTCACCACCGGACCGTCACCCGCGAAATGGATATCGTCGCGCAGGTGGACCAGATCGGTCACCACGTACGGCGCGTTCGGCAGGAACAGCACGAACAGCACCGCACCCGCCCACCACAGCGGCGAACGCGGCAACCGGCCGGGCGGCGGCGCCGACCGCGCGCCCCGGCGAAACACCATGAGCGCCAACCTCACCGGCACCCAGGCGAGAACGGTGTTCCACGCCATCCAGAAGAAGTCCCGCCGAACCACATCGATCATGTTCGGCCCCACCCGTTCGAGCACATCCATACCCGCCATGATGCCGACGATCGACGGCACGGGCGACGAGCGCGGTCCGGTGGCCTCCACAAGCGGGAGGCCACCGGACAGATCGGGCTACAGCGTGCGCGTCAGCCGGTCGGTGAGGATCTGGGCGAAGCGCGCCGGATCCTTCAACTCCCCGCCCTCGGCCAGCACCGCCGTGCCGTAGAGCAGTTCCGCGGTCTCCGAAAGCTCGGGCACCTTGTCGGCGTCGGCGTCGTCCTTGCGGGTGAAGTAGGCGTCACGCAGACCGGTGACCAGCGGGTGAGCCGGATTGAGCTCGAGAATCCGCTTGCTCTCCGGAACCGCCTGACCCGACGCCCGGTACATCCGCTCCAGCATGGGGGTGAAGTCGTAGACATCACCGACCAGGCAGGCCGGGGAGGTGGTGAGCCGGTTGGTCAGCCGCACCTCCTTGACGCTCTCGTCCAGGGTTTTGCCGAGCCAGGTCAGCACATCGGCGAAATCCTTGTCCTGCTGTTCGCGCAGCGCCTCGGAGGCCTTCTTCTCCTCCTCGGTCTCCAGGTCGATCTCGCCCTTGGCGATGGACTGGAACGGTTTGCCGTCGAATTCGGTGACCGAACCGACCCACATCTCGTCCACCGGATCGGTCAGGATCAGCACCTCGCGGCCCTTGGCCTTGAATGCCTCGATATGCGGTGAGGATTCGATCTGCTGACGACTCTCGCCGGTCATGAAGTAGATCGAGTCCTGGCCCTCGGCCATCCGCTCGACGTATTGCGCGAGGGTGGTCACCTCGGAATCCGAATGCGTCGACGCGAACGAGGAGACCTGCAACAGCGTCTCGCGATTGTCGAAATCCGAGAGCAGCCCCTCCTTGAGGACGCGGCCGAACTCCTTCCAGAAGGTCTGGTAGTTCGTCTGGTCCTCGGCGCCCTGGATGTCCTTGACCGTCGAGAGGACCTTCCGCACCAGGCGCTTGCGGATCATCTGGATCTGGCGGTCCTGTTGCAGGATCTCGCGCGAGACGTTGAGCGAGAGGTCCTGCGCGTCCACCACACCCTTGACGAAGCGCAGGTACTCCGGCATCAGCTCTTCGCAGTTGTCCATGATGAACACCCGCTTGACGTAGAGCTGCACGCCGCGCTTGTGATCGCGGGTGAACAGGTCGAACGGCGCGTGCGACGGGATGAACAGCAGCGCCTGGTATTCGAAGGTGCCCTCGGCCTTCATCGGGATGATCTCGAGCGGATCGTCCCAGCCGTGGCTGACGTGCTTGTAGAACTCCTTGTACTCCTCGTCGCCGACCTCGCTCCTGGGGCGGGTCCACAGCGCCTTCATCGAGTTGAGGGTCTGATCCTCGACGATCACACGCTCGGTCTTCTCCTCGCCCTCTTCCCCGGAGTCCTCGGTGACGGTGCGCTCCACCTTCATGCGCACCGGCCAGGCGATGAAATCGGAGTACTTCTTCACGATTTCGCGGAGCTTCCACTCCTGGGTGTAGTCGAAGAGGTGGTCGTCCTCGTCGGCGGGCTTGAGGTGCAACGTGACCGTCGTGCCCTGGGGCGCCTCGTCCAGCGTCTCGATGGTGTAGGTCGACTGCCCCTCCGACTCCCAGCGGGTGCCTTCGGTCTCGCCCGCCTTGCGGGTGGTCAGGGCGACCTTGTCGGCGACCATGAACGTCGAGTAGAAGCCGATGCCGAACTGGCCGATGAGCTCCTCGGCCGCGGCGTCGGATTTGGTGTCGTTGAGCTTCTTGCGCAGTTCCGCGGTGCCGGACTTGGCGAGTGTGCCGATCAGGTCGACCACCTCGGCGCGGGACATGCCGATGCCGTTGTCCCGGACGGTGAGGATCCGCGCGTCCTTGTCGACCTCCAGTTCGACGTGTAGGTCGGAGGTGTCGACGTGCAGGTCCTTGTCCTTGTAGGACTCCAGCCGCAGCTTGTCCAAGGCGTCGGAAGCGTTCGAGATCAGCTCCCGCAGGAACGTGTCTTTGTTGGAGTAGACCGAGTGGATCATCAGCTCGAGAAGCTGATGGGTTTCGGCCTGGAACTCGAGTTGTTCGACATGCTCTGTCACGGTCGCGATGGTACCGCCGCCGCTCGGGCGACCGGATCGCGACCGCTGGTCAGACGCCTGCGCGGAAGTCAGCGAGCCCCGGCACCTCGAGATCGGCGCAGTGCGCGACCCGCTCGCGCGGATTCATCCACTCGCGCAGCACCATGGTCGCGCGCACGTCGTCCTCGTTGTATTCGAGCAGGCGGGTGCGCTGGGACAGATCGGGTTCGGCGTCGTAGCCGACCGCGCGGCGGTACCAGCCCATCGACGCCTCGCCGCCCGCCTCCGGATCACGCCAGGAGAAACCGGCCACCGGGGCGATCTTCTTCAGGCCCTTGCCGTTCGGGCAGATGAACTGCTCGGAGACGGCCTGGAACATATCGACCCATTCGGGGCCGTCGACGAACGCGCGCACCTGTTCGACCGTCGGCACGCCCGGCATGCCCGCGAACCTGCGCGCCGACTCGTAGAGCCACTTGTCCTCGGCGGTACGCGAATAGCAGTAGGCGGCAAAGGTTTTCCCGCTGGTAGCGGCCTCGGCGCGCACCGTCATCAGCCAGGTCCAGAATTCGCCGAAGGAACGGCCCTCGTCCTCGGTCGGCAGCGGGTCCCAGCTGAGGAACGGCCGGTAGACCCCGTCGAGCAGCGTGCCCCACAGGTAGGCGCCGTATTCCTGGTAGCTCTCCAGATCGACGTCGACCTCGACGTCGGCGCGGCGGACGTACACCCGGTCCATCCTGCGCACCAGCGGCGCGCCCGCGAGCCAGGCCCGCGCGGTGACGACGGCCTCGTCGAACGGGCCGTGCTGCCAGTCCTCGGGGTCGGGGCCGACCCAGGCGGCGAGATCGTCGATGGTCCGCACCCCGTGCCCGCGCAGGACCTCGGCGCGCGAACCGGGCGCGACCAGGCTGACGTCGTGGTGTTCGGCCAGCCAGCCCTCGCAGCCGCGGCCGCCGTCGACGCCGCGGTTCCACCACGGGCACTGACGGCATTCGGGCACCTTCGACGGCACGGTCGGCAGTTCGTTGCGCACCACGGCGATGCGGTCGGCGTAGCGGTGGTCGTAGTCGGCGAGGACGGGGCCGAGATCGTGGACGAGGATCCGGTCCGGATCGTAGCGGCGGGCACCTTCGGGCCCGCGCCCGGCGTTCTCACCGCCGACCTGTCCCTCGTTGCGGCCGAACTGGTAGCCGATCACCCCGCCGACCAGCGCCGGACTGGCGAGCCCGTGGCGTTGCAGCATCCGGTACAGGTGCGCGAGACGTTGCTGATCGCGGGGCTGCTGGCGCAGTTTCCGGTGCGGATCGGGCCGGGGATCCCAGCGATAGGGGTCCGAGGTGGTCGGATGGAAATCGGCCGGTTCGGGCCTGCGCGGATCGGTCACCTTGTGATTGACGACGATCACCGGGATGTAGCCGCCCCGATCGTGGTCGCGCAGCAGGATTTCCGCGCCGCCGCGCCTTCCGGTATCGGGTTCCTGTGGCAGCAGCCCGCCCCAGATGTGTCTGCCGCCCGCCGCGCACGCCCGCATGGTCGCCTCGGCGCGCTCGGTGGCGCGCAGACTCGGATCGATCACGACCCAGCCGTCCGGATCGGCGCCGACCAGCGCCTCGCGCACCCGATCGCGGTGTTCGGCCGCGGCTTCGCGCCGCTGGCGCACACCGGGATCCTCCACCACACCGGTCAGCAGATGGGGGTGGGCGGAGTTCAGATGCAGCCGATGTCGGCACCCGATCAGTGCCCGCGCGTCGATGAAAGCCACCGGGCCGACGACCGCCTGCCGATTGCCGGCCATGCCGTCGTCTACGCGACCCTCGCGGTCACCGATGCCCGAATTCACGTATGCAGTATGGTCCCTGCCTCCGACAACTCCGCGCACCGCATGACCGGCCCACCCGGCACCGACATGCACCGCTCACCCCCTCGCGACGGGGGACGACAACCCGATAGGGTTACGACAAACCGTGTGACATGGGCGGAAGGGCGTTCCCCGACGTCCTACTGCCATGGCAAACCAGCATGACGGAGGGCCTTCGATGGGGTTGTTCACCAAGCGCAAGCGGCGTCCGAGCCGGCGGGCCGAGGCGAAAGCTCTCAAGCACAAGGCCGCGATGGAGGCCAAGCTCGGCGCGAGGAACGACCGCAAGGCCCAGCGCGCGCAGGCGCGTATCGAGCGCAAGGTCGCCAAGGCGCAGATCTCCACGTTGCAGGCCGAGGAGAAGGCCGCGCAGAAACTGGCGGCCAAGGCCGAGCGCGATCCGTTCAGCGCGAGCCAGGTTCGCAAATACCTCGGGGTGGCCCGGGTTCTGGTGCCGGTACTGGCTCCGCTCGCCTACCGGGGCGCGACCTTCGTGCGGGGACAGATCGATACCCGTCGTGCCCAGCAGCTCGGGATCGGCATCGACCAACTCGGGGATTTCGCGGGTCACGGCGGCAAACTCCAGGCGCGGATCGCCAATGTGGAATCGGCGCTGGGCAAGATCGAGGGTGAGGCCGACAACAAGAAGTTCGTCACCACCACCGCGGATCGCCTGGCCAGCCTGTCCGCGGCGGTGCGCACCGCCGAACAGATGCCCGCGCCGCGCCGCAGGGCCGTGCACCAGTCGATCTCCGACGAACTCTCCGGCGTCGAGGCGGACGTGCTCGCCCGCCTCGGTGTGAACTGACCACTGCCGAGATGCGCGACCCGGCACGACCTCACCGAGCGCGGCTCTCGCCGTGCCCGGTGATCGTCGCCCGGCCGCCCGGTGCTCCGAAATGACTGTGCGGCACGGGGATTCGGCCCGTGGCGGCACTGTCGGCGCGATGGTCGCGGCGCTCGCCGTCGCCGCGCACGGATGCGCGGGCGGCGGTTTTCCCGACTCCACCGACGGCGCCGCGCTGATCCTGCTCTCGGTCGTCGCCGGGATCGTCGCCGCGCGCCTGCCGCTCGGTGGATTCGGTGTGCTCGGCGCACTCGCGGCAGGTCAGTTCGCCGGTCACGTCGTACTGAGCGGGGTGATCGGTCACGGTCATGCCGCGATCGCGCCGCCTCCGGTCCCGCTGCCCGGCGGATGGATGCTGTTCGCGCACGGTCTGGCCACGGCCGTCGGCGGCGCGCTGATCCTGCTGGCACAACGCCTCTACGATTTCGCCCGCGCCACATCCGCAGGACCGGCCCGGCGCCG
>NZ_JAFMPL010000124.1:0-20758 GCF_019038455.1 Nocardia noduli | reverse complement strand
CCCGCACCGAGATCGTGCTCACCGAGTTCGCCGACACCGCCCTCGCCCGTCGCCGCCGCACCCGAACCAACGCTTCGGGCGCGCTCGCGGCGCCGTGGGATCGGCCCGCCCGCGCCAGCTGAACCCACCCCGCCCCCTTCTACCTCACCGTTTGGACAGGAGTTCGGATTCGTCATGCCCACACCAGGTTTCAGCCTCAGCACCAATACCAACACCACCGATTACGGGGCCTCCTACACCCTGTTCTCCACCGACGACGCACCCCTGACCGGGACCGTGTTCACCGACATGGACGAACACTCGGTCTTGGTCGATGGGACCCTCGAACGCCGGTCGATGGTGATCGTGCGGTTCCTCGGCCTGCACTCACACGGTGAAGCGTTGGCCAACCCGCGGGTGCGGGCACGGTTCGTCCCCGGCGAACCCGGACGCGGAGCCGCGGCAGCAATGTGTCTGGGTGAGCCCGGACGCCTGCACCTGGATCTGGGCCACCCGCTGGGCACCGTCGATCCGGATCTGCGGGAGCTGGTGTCCGACACGGTCATCGAGATCACCGCCGAGTTCCTCACCGACGAACGCGCCGCACGACACCGTCACTACTGCGCCGACGCGCGCCGCCAGGACGCGGCCAACGCTCTCGCCGAGATCGATGTGGTCCAACAGCGCGGCTACCGACAACTGGCCGCCGCGCGCGCCGAAGCCGACGCCTCCTGGGCACTCGTGCAGGCCCTGCGCCAACAGAACTGACCACCGCGCCACCAGCGCCTACCGCATCGCAGCGCCGAGGAGATCCGACGATGACCGACACCGACCTCGCTCTCACTCCCGCGGTGCTGTCCGACCTGCGCGCTGTGCTGGCGTATGCGGAGATCGGCGAAGAACGCGACTACGCCGAATGCGACATGCAGGCCCGCGCCCATCACATCCTCCACCCGATCAGGCGCTTGTCGGTATGGCTCGAGGGCGCCGCGGCAGCGCACAAGTCGTTCGCCTACATCCAGCGGGGCGGCACGAGCACCGAGTACTACCTCCACGCCTTCGACACCGCTCCCGACGCCGAAGCCGGACGCGTGGACTGCGCCGGAGTCGACGGGGGTGGCTTTCGTACCACCGCGGTCGTGGCGATCCCCGCGCTGTCGGGCGACCAGCTCGACGCCGTCGAAGAACTCATCCGACACATCGACAACCTCACCCACACCGGCGCGGCCGACGAGGACGAGCTCGACCCGGCCGCCTGAGCACGCCCACGAGTCCCGAACCGACCCGACCCGTCCCCGGCGCTCACAACCTTGCACACGCGACACCCACCAATCTTCGGTGTCACGTGTCGTATCCGACTGTCCGAGAAGGGAACACACTCTCATGTCGATCGCTTCGACTGTGCGTCACGCCGAACTGGGCGACCTCGTCGCCCTGCTCAACGACCAGCAGGCCGCTAAACTCGACGTCCTGGCCCCCGCCTCCGCGTTGCGGGCCAGCGACGGGCTGATCGAGCTGGCCGGGGTCGAGCCGGTACTCGATGACCGTGGTGTCACCCCGGTCGACGGCCTGTACCTGCCGACGGGTGCGGCGGATTCGCATCTGGGGTCGAAGTTGAAGATCCCCGCCGGATACCTGAAATCCTTGCGGGAGATCCAACGCACCGATCTCTACGACGCCAACGTCAACGGCATGCTCCACGGCCCGACCGATCCGCGCCTGCCCGGCGAGCCTGACGAGCGCTCGTTCCTGCTGCGGTTGTTCACCTCCGGTGATCCGGATCAGCCGGGCATGTTGCGGGCGGTGCTCTCGGACCGGTACGGGATCATCGACAACCTCGACGTACTCACCGCGGTCCTCGACGGTATCCGCCTCGCCGACACCGAGGTCACGGTGCGTTCGTGTGACCTGTCGGAATCCTCCATGCACTGCAAGGTGTACTCGCCGAAGATCCGCGCGCTCGCGCCGACGTTCCTGGAGAACTATCGGACCCCGTTCGCCAACCCCGAACTCGAGGCCGAACGCCGCCGGGTCGCCGGGCAGATCGACACCGGCCGTCGTCTGGCTGCCCGCGAGGGCCGCGGTTACCGGCCCGGTGCGGAGCCGGTGGTGTTCGCAGGTTTGCGGTTCTCCAACTCCGAGATCGGCCACCACGCAGTCACGTTGAAACCGGAGTTGATGGTGCAGATCTGCGGCAACGGCTTGACGCTGCCGTTGTTCGCGTTCACCAAACGCCACGTCGGGGACCGCCTCGAGATCGGCGGCACCCGCGCCTGGTCCCAAGACACCCAACGCAAACGGCTCGCGGTCATCACCGCCGAGACCCGAGACAAGGTCACCGAGTGGATGTCACCGCAGTTCTTGGCCGCCCGCGTGGCCGAGTTGGAGCGCCACGCCGGGACCCCGGTCACCCAGCCCGAACGCACTCTCGAGGTCATGAGCAAGAAGCTCGGGTTCACCGAGGACGAACGCTCGGGCATTCTGTCGCACTTCATCGCGGGTGGCCAGCTCACCGCGGCCGGGATCGCCAACGCGGTCACCAGCTACTCCCAAACCATCCCCGACCCCGGCCGCGCCGACGACCTCGACGACCTCGCCTTGACCGCGATGACCCTGGTCTGACCGCAACCGGGGATCACCCTGCTGCTCGACATCCCCGTTTCCCTGTCCCCGCCTCTCGAAGGAGTTGTCCCCATGGCCGAGACCACCACCCTGACCCGCGCCGAATTCGACACCGCCGTCCATTTCGGTGCCGCCGGTGCGGCGACCGCGCTCGCTGCCGAGACCGTGGCCCGCTGGCGTCAGGAGTTCCCGGACTGGAAGACCAAGCACTGGAGCTACAGCGACCCCGAAGCCCCGCACGGGGCGAGGTACCTGTGCCCGATCAACGTCGCCACCCGCACCAAGAAGTAGCGGCGAACCGCGCCCGTTCCCCATCCGGCCGGACGCGCCCGCCTACTGCCTCCGGCCGACCCCTCCCATCCCGAGGAAGGACGACCACTCCCATGACGAAGAAGACGAAACAGAAACTGCGACTGCCCGCGGGGTTCGACGCGCTCGACGACATCCTCGGTCTCGACGCCGAAGGCTGCGTCGTCATCAGGTTCGGCGCCGAGCACACGATGGTGCTGACTTCGTGCTGTTTCGCCAGCGGCAAGGGCAGCAGCAATTCGATCTCCGGGGTCGTGTGCCGTGCCTGCTACCAGGACGTGCACATCAAACACGGTGGCATCGACAGCGAGATCGCCATCGCCCGCGCCGACCTCGACATCGTCATCGACGGCGATCCCCCACAACCGCGCAAGCAGAGCAAATAGCCGCTCCCCCCACATCACCCATCCATCGAAATATCGCATCCCCGAGGCAGGGACCAGTCAGTCCAAAGCTGGCGGGTCCCTGCCTCTTTCACGATAGGAGCACATCTCGATGCCCACCGACACCGACACGCCCACCACCGACACCGACACCGACACCGGCGAACCGGCCACCGCCCTCGACCCGGTCGCCGATCCGGTCGCCGCCGGGCCTGACATCGACCACGACGGCTCCGACCTCAGCGAGCCCGATCCCGCCGCCGAACGCGGTGGACTCGACGAGTTGTGCACGGGGCCGACCGTCAATCCCGTCGATCTCGAGATCGATGAGAACGTGCGCAAGTCCTTCCGGCTCGAGGACCATCCCGAGGTCACCGACTCCATCCGCGAACACGGCGTGCTGAACCCGATCCTGGTGATCCGCATGCCCGACGGCCGCCTCGTGGTGCGCGACGGTCAGGTCCGCACCCTGACCGCCCTCGCGTACGACATCACCGAGGTCCCCGTCTACATCCGCGACTACGACCCTGCTGTAGACGCGAACGAAGCCGAGATCGCGCGCATCTTCGAACAGATCACCGTCAACGACCGCCGCATCGCGCTCACCAACGGCGACCGCGCCGCCGGGGTCACCCTGGCCCTCGAGCTCGGCGCCTCGGTCACCCGGGTCGCCAAAGCGTTGCAGACCCGACGCGAGGACGCCAAACTCGTCGGCAAGATCGGAGCCTCGGCGACCGCGCGCGGGCTCATCGACGAAGACGGCCAGTACGACCTGGCCCATGCCGCGGTGATCGCCGAATACGAGAACGTCGGCGACACCGACGCCGTGCGCCGGTTGCTCAACGTGCGCAGTAGCGTATTCCAGTTCGAGGCCAACCGGATCGCCGCCGACCGCGTCGAACAGCGCGCCTACCTCGCCCACGCCCTGCCCTATGCCCAGGCCGGGCTCGGGGTCCTCACCGACTACCCCGACCTCTACGACAGCGACAACGAGTTGGTGTGCGCGGGCGAGATCGTCGACGCCGACGGCAACGCGATCGAATTCGCGCACATCGCCGCCAACCCGGCGCCGTGGCTGGTGTGGCTCGACCTCGACCAGGACCAGGTATGGGTCGAGATCGACAGCGGCCACATCGTCGACCCCGATACCGTGGACTGGAACACTCGCGACAAGCCCGACACCGAGCCCGCCGAGGGCTTGCGTCACGCCCGCGAGGTCGAACAGCGCGACCAGATACATCCCGAGTACTTCCTGGCCCGCGAGCACCTCGACACCGTCGGGCTGGCTGAACGCATCGACACCGCCACCAAACTCGACACCGACGACCGGACCGATACCGACACCGTTCTCGGTGATGGCGCGGACGCCGACGAGGGTCAGGAGCCCGGCGCGGGTGGTAGCCGTTTCGGCCAAGTCGACGCCGAGCAGGCCGCCGCGGATCGGCGCGCCGCCGCCGACGCCGCCGCCCAAGCCGCGGCGCAGGCGGCCGAGATCGAGCGGGCCGCGCGGCGGCGCGTGCGGGAACTCAACAAGCTCGGACTCGCCGCCAAGGAGACCCGGATCGAGTTCGTGACCCGGCTGCTGGCGCGCAAGACCCCGCCGACGCAGGCGGCGTTGTTCCTGACCCGGTCGATGCTGGCCGACCCGGGGCTGATCAGCGAGTACAACGCCTTCGACTCCGCGCGAAAACTGCTCGGTCTCACCGGCTACCAGTCTCGCCACGACCTGGCTGCCACCCTCGACACCACCAAACCCGCCCGCGCCCAGGTCATCGCGCTGGCTTTGGTGCTGGGTGGCTACGAACACCGCGCCGACAAGGACCTGTGGCGCTACACCGAACCCGCGGTGCGCCGCTACCTGGAATTCCTGCGCGAACTCGGCTACTGCCTCGTCCACGTCGAACTCGCCGCCCTCGGCGAGGTCAAAGCCATCGACATCGACATCGACAACCCCACCAACACCGACACCGACACCGACACCGATGCCGTGGTCGATCTCGACGAGCAGGACCTGCCCGAAGCGGCCTGAACACACCGCCACACCCGGCCGCGGTGCGCCCCGACCCGTTTCGGGCGCACCGGGCCGATTCCCGCCTTCGCGGCATTCTTCGAAGGAGTCAGTTGTGCGCACCCCCGACGAACCCGCCATCGAGACCCTGGCCCGCGTCGACACCGGCTACCGCGCCCGCAGCCTGTGCCTGATCGACGGACAGCCCGCCGACCTCACCGTCACCGTCGAGAACGACGGCGGTTTCCGCGCGACTGTGCGCGTGTTCGACCAGATGAGCCTGTCGTGGCATCCGGTGCTGCGCGCCGACCACCTCGACTACCCCCGCCTGCCCGCCGACCCTGCCCAGCAGGCCACCCTCGAACAGGTCCGCGCCCTGGTGCGCGATCTGCACGCCACCGCGGTGTGGATCTTCCGCACCGCCCGCCATCAGGGTTCGCGATGGTGACCACCACGACGGCCCGGAGCGAGGTCGTGGACCTGCGGGGGTTCGCCCTCGACCTGGCCGCGCGCGGGTGGCCGGTCTTCCCGGTCCGGCCCGGAGCGAAGAAACCGCCGGTGTTCACACGCTGGCCCGACCACGCCAGCACCGACCCGGCCCGCATCCACCGGTGGTGGGACCAGGACCCGGCCAGAAATATCGCGATCGCGACCGGGACGGCCGGGTTGTGCGTGATCGACCTCGACCCCCGCCACATGAGCCCGCCTGTAGCGGGGTTCGCCGACGCGCTGACCCGGCTCGCCACCCGGATCAGCGTGCCGGTGCCGGTGACGTGGACGGTGGCCACCCCACACGGCTGGCACCTCTACTACCAGGCTCCCGAGACACCGCGGCTGTCGTGCACGGTCGGGCGTCTCGCCGACGGGATCGACACCCGAAGCCACGGCGGCTACGTCCTGGCCCCAGGATCGCGCACCCGCCACGGCGACTACACCGTCATCGCCGACCATCCGGTGGCCGATCTCCCCGCCGAGCTCGTCGGCGCGCTCACCCCACCGCCACCGCCGCCCGCGTGGCGAGTGCCCGCGACCGCGACCCATCCCGACGCCTACCTCGCGGCCATCCTCGCCGGGGAAGCCCACCGGGTCACCACCGCCCGGGTGCGGATGCGCAACCACACCCTGTTCCGGTCCGCGCTCGTACTCGGACGGCTCGTGGCCGCCGACGAGATCACCGAACACCACGCCCACACCGTCCTGTCCGACGCCGCAGCCGTGCACGTCGGGGTCGAAGGGTTCACCACCGGCGAAGCCGATCGAACCATCGCCAACGGCCTGCGCTACTCCTGTAGCCGTCCCCGCTACCTGCGGCGATAACCCGCCGCCAGCACTGGAAGGAGAAGACTCATGTCGGATCCGAATGTTGAGGTCGTGGTAGTCCGTGACCCGTCCTCGCAAACCGAGGTGTCGGTGTCTATCGACGGCGTCGCGGTGGACTGTCTGTCGGTGGTGATCGATGCCGGTCGCGGCTGGGACTGGGACGACTGGCGCGAGTTCCGCGACGCCACCCTGACCGAACCACTCAGCCCGGCAGCCCGTGCGGAGTTGATCGACGCCTTCGACGACCCGCCCGGCGGTGAATACGTGATGGGCCGCGACCGCACACACTGGCTCGACGGCCTCGATCCCGAGGACCGACTCCCCGTCCGCTACCGGCTCACCGGGCCGCGCACGGTCACCGTCACCGTGCCCGCCGACACCGACATCGACACGTTCGCGGTGACCTATCTGCGCGAGCACCTGTCCGAGGGACACCGGCTACTGCACCACCACCGCACCACGGCCGCCGACACGGTCGCGGCCGGGACCATCACCAACTGGGACATGGTGTTGACCGCGGCGATCGCCGACACCAGCGGTGAGACCACCGCCCACCAACTGCTCTACCGCTACACCCGCACCACCGACATCGACACCGACTCCGGGCAGGTGCGGGTCGAACTGCGCCACCGCCACGAAATCGAGGGCAGCGACTACTACCGCGGCCTGGACCCTGCTCTGCTCGCACCGCTTACACCGGCCACGCGCAGCCGCGCGAACCTCTGGCGATGCGGGTCCAGCAATCCGCCGCACCAGCGGCCACCACAGGAAAGGACACCTCACCGCAATGACTACGGCCCACTTGTGGTTTCGCCGCGCTGACGTGCTCGAACTCGCCGAGCACGCCATGGCCTCCCCTGAGCACCGCACCGATCCCTACGCCGAATCCGGTCCGGGGGCGCCGTCGCTGCTCTGGGTCAAGGACGACGGGATCTATCTGCTCAGCAGCGGGCTGCCCGGCCAACCCCGAACCGATGCCGATCACCCCGACAGCAAGATGCATGTCGTCTACGCCCACGGCAACGGTCACGGCACCCACTGGCACCACGGCCCACCGCTGGGCGACGACTTCGTCGAATACCTCCCGCTGACCGCGCCCCTGGGCGAGGACGCGACACCGTTCATCGACCTCCTGCGCCGCGCCGATACCGACAACGACGCCGCCTGGCTGGTCATCACCGTCGAGCCGAACGCCGCCTACATCGAACTCCGTGACACCGGCCCCTCCTGAGAACCGGGCGACGCGGAATACGACACAGGCAGCGAGTCCAGCCGGTCCGCCGATCCGTAGCAGTCGTCCCATTCGCCGCTGTCCCTCGACCACCGGAGCCCGGAGGACCCGCATGCTCGATTCCACACCGAATCCCTCGATCACTGCACCGATCTCATCGTCATCCATCCACGCCATCTCCGCATCCGATACGGACCTGCGCCTCCAGTTCTGCCGCGGCGATGCCGACCTCACCGCCCACCCCGGCAGTGACACTCCCGCAACCGAGGTCCGACTGTGGGACCACGACGTGTGTCTGGCCGCGGTCACCCACGACACCGACGGATGGGCCTATGCCGGAGGCGACCACGGGCACCGGATCACCGACGAACACCTGCACGCCCGATTCGCCGACTGGCACGAAGCCCTGCACACGCTCACCGGACTCACCCTGCCACCCGCATAAGGCCCCGACCCACCCGAAGCCGGTGCACGGGCATGTCGCGGGTCACCCGCGCCGCTGGGCACAACGGCTCAGCCACCACGACTTTCGAGGAGTACTGCCATGCACACGATCGCCCCGGTCTCCGATACGCGGCTACGGGCCTGGGCGGTCCTGGCCCGCGCCGCCCTCACCCCGGCCGCCTATCCTCGCGTGGTCCTGGCCACCCGTGCCGTCGCACCCGATATCGAGGACGCCGCCGACCGGATCGGGGCGCTGGTGGCCGAACCCGGATCGGGGGCCTCGATCGCCGAGCTGGCCGCCTGCGACCTCGACCGCGCCGAGCGCGCCGGGGCGTGGCTGCTCACCCCCGACGAACCGGCCTGGGCCGGTCTGGGATTCGATGATCTGGACTCCCGTGACAGCCGCTATCTCGACGCACCGGTCGCGGTGTGGGTGCGCGGCAGCATCGACCCGGTGTCGGTGCTGACCCGCGTCGGTGTCGTCGGTGCCCGGGCGGTCTCCCCGCGCGGTGCCGCCATCACCGGTCAGATCGCGGGTGAGCTCGTCGAACGCGGTGTGCACATCGTGAGCGGCGGCGCCTACGGCGTGGACGTGATCGCGCACCGGGCGGCCCTGGCCCAGGGTGTGGCGACCACGCTCGTATCCGCGGCCGGGATCGACCGCGTCTACCCCACCGCGCACCTCGAGGTGTTCGACGCCGTCGCCGAAACCGGCGCGATCATCTCCGAATACCCGCCCCGAGACGGCGTGGAACCTCCGCGGCTGCTCGCGCGTAATCGCCTGGTCGCGGCCATGTCGCGGCAACTGGTGATCACCGAGGCCGGAGTACGTTCGGGCACCCTCGCGACAGTGCGGTGGGCGCGGCGGCTGCATCGGCCGGTGCTGGCCGTGCCCGCCGACTTCGGTGCAGCCGCGCGGGGCTGCGACCTACTGATCGGCGAGGGCCACGCCCGCCCCGTGCACTCGCTCACCGAGGTCCTCACCGCGCTCGGCGAGACCGCCGAACCCGAACCCCGCCACCCGCTCGCCTACTAGCCACGCGCCACTGCCTCGCGAGTGCGTCCGCGAGGGGCGGGGTGCTGCGGACGTGGTCTGCGGACCGCGTGAATTCGTCTGTCCCTGTTGATCATCGACTCTCGAGGAGAACCACTATGGCCGGAGATACCGTCCTCACCGTGATCGGGAACCTGACTTCCGATCCAGAGCTCAAGTTCACCCCCGCGGGTGTCGCGGTCGCGAATTTCACCGTCGCGTCCACCCCGCGATTCTTCGATCGCAACGCCAACGAGTGGAAGGACGCCGAGGCGCTGTTCCTGCGGTGCAGCATCTGGCGCGAGGCCGCGGAGAACGTCGCCGAATCGCTGACCCGGGGCGCGCGTGTGATCGTGAGTGGACGTTTGAAGCAGCGCACTTATGAGACCCGCGACGGTGAGAAACGCACCGTCGTGGAACTCGAGGTCGACGAGGTCGGCCCGTCGCTGCGCTACGCCACCGCGAAGGTCAACAAGCAGAAGACCAGCCGCGGTAGCGCGAACAACGGTAGCAGTGACCGCTCCCGCGATCTCGTCGGGGCGGCCACCGGAAGCCGCGCCGGTGACGACGACCCCTGGGCCGCCACCGGCAGCGCATTCGGTGGCGGGTTCGGAAACGGATTCGGCGGCAGCGAGAAGCCCCCGTTCTAGAAACGCCCACCCGCGGTAGCACCTTCGGCCCGATCGCGCCGACGGCCGCGCCGCAGGGCATGGCGGCACCCGGGCAGTTCGCGCGGGTGCCGCCATCTGCCCGTGCGGTCTGATCGCGGTCCGCGCGCCGCTCCCCCGGCGGCGCTGACCGCACCATCGCGGACTTCCCGGTCCGGAGCGCCCGGACCGTGGGTGCCGATCGACTGTCGAAAGGCCGAGTACCGCGTGAACGATTCCGAGACGAACTCGACCTACGCCCGCCTCCAGGGCGACTGGGAGCCGCGCTGGTACAGCGTGCTCGGCCCGGAAGGGCAGCTCTGGTGCGAGTGCAGCGACCGCGACGAAGCGGTCGCGGCCATGCGCCCCGGTGATCGCCTCCTACGTACCTGGGAACGAACCTGCCGCGAGTCGCAGATACGCGAAGAACAGCCCTGAACCTCACCCCGCCACCTCGATATCGGTGGCGTACCCCGAACGGCGATCCGTCGCCATCACGCCCGGACCAGGAGACCATGATGAACCAGCCCGCCCTCACCGAACCTCTCCCGCTCACCGCGTCGGCAGCGGCGGCGACGGAGTTGCTCGCGCTCGCCGAGCACGCGCCCGCGCGGGCACGGGCCGCACTCGCCGCGACGCTGGGCGATCTGGCACCGCAGGACTGGGCCTGGCTGGGACTGCTGCACCGCGGTCACGCCCACTCACAGACTGCCGCCCTGTCCAGAGTCCTCGCTCTCGCCGCGGCCCGCCTCGGCACCGACGGCATCGATCCACTCGACCGTCCGGCGCACCCCGCCACCGGCGTCGAGGTGATCGAGGTCCCGATCGAGGTCGAGGTGGCCGATTGGGTGCACCGCCCGGTCCGCGAGGACTGCTACGACCTGCGCCTGCACGCCGAACCGAGCCTGGCCACCGACGCCAGGCGCACCACCGACGCCGCGATCGCGGCACGGGCCCGCCGCCGACCGGCCCGCCGCCCAGTCGACGCCACCGTCCTGGGAGAGGGGACCAGGATCGGTTCGCGCGACCGGCTGGTCGCCTGAGCGGGGTATGCAGTGAGCGCCGACGACCCCCGGGAGACGGCCACGATCCAGATCCGGTTCCTGCGCCACCTGCTCGACCGACTCGACGCCCTCGCCGAGCAGGCCAGCCCGTGGGACGGGATCCGCCGCCTGCGCGAAGTCATCGCCGTGCGCCTGAGCGTCATCACCGACACCGAACCAGCCGAACCCGCAGCCGACGGCGCGGGATACGGCCGGTGCGCGCTGATCAGAGTCGAATTGCACCGGCTGCGCGACACCCGCACCGCGACCACGATCACCACCCGCGACGGGCACAGCCACCGAGGCCGTGTACTGGCGGTCGGTCACCACCACACTGCCGTCCACACCGACCTCGGGCTCGCCCCGGTGCTGGTGCCGCTGCGGTTCATCGAATCGGTGGACCCGCTCGAGTCTTCCGCCCGGCCCTGACCGCTTCCGGCGGCACAACCGACAGCCCGTCGCACGAGGCCGCCACGTCTACACCGCGAGCCCTCGCAGGACCACCTCGGGTTCAGAGCACGCGCGCAACCGGGGCGAGCCTCCATCACGCCCATCCCGGCGACAGACAGGAGAGCGAGATGCCCATCGACTCCCCCAATGCTCCCGCGCCCGAACACATCGCGGCTCCGCTGCTGGCCGCCCACGTTCCCGAGGTCGAGTTCCTGACCGGGATCGGCGGCAATCCCCGCGTTGTGGACACCGGCGGGATCCCGATGTTCGCGTTCGTGGCGATCGAGGCCGAGGCCGGGCCGGTCATCGACCCGACCGGCACCCTCTACGTCCTGATCACCAGCATCGACGCCGGACTGGCCGAGCGGCGCGACGAGATCGACAGTTGGACCGTCGCCATCTACGACGCCGCCTGGTCCCACGACGAATCCGTCAGCGCCGCCGAGAGCACCACCGGTTTCACCGCCGCCTGGCAACAGGCGTGGATGCGCCTGGAGCGCCCCGACGACCGGCACACCTGACACCGATTCCGAAGGAAGTCACCGTGCCCGACACCATCACCGAGGCCGACCTCGAGCGGCTGCTCTCGCTCGGTGTCCTGCGCCTCGAACCGATCTCGATCCGGACGATCGAGGACATCGAAGACGTCCTGCACGCAGCGATCTACTCCCTGGGTGGGCAGCTGCGTGCGATCTCGGCGAGATCGTGCTGTGGCGCGTCGACGACGCACACCTGCTGCTGACCGTCGAGGTGAGCGAACAGCTGCGGCTGGCCAGCGGGAGTGTGGACGTCGCCGAGACCTTCACACATCCCGACCTCGACGCCACCCGGGCCGACGCCGTCCGTCACATCCTCGACCAACTCCTCGCGCAACGCCACGCGCTGATCACCGCACTCGACGCACACACCGCACCGTTCTGACCACCCCGCACCCGGGCTAGAAGGCGACCAGCGCCCCGGTGCCGGTCGCGTCAGCGATCAGAGGGTTGCGGTTGGTGAGGGCTGACCGTCTGGACGTCTGCCCCGCCTGTCTGAGTGCTACCAGCGCGTGAGCCCGCCACGGCTACGGGCCCGCGCCCGGCCGTCACCGAATTCGCCCAGCGCGCCGCTCATCTCGTCTCCGACGGCAGGGTGGTCGTGCGCAGCGAATTCGGCGTCGTCCTTCCGGCGCGTTCCCTGCGCCGTGTCGGGCTCCCACCCTGGTCGATCGCACTCAGGCGGGTCAGACGACCAGCCGCCCAGCCCCGTGCCGGGGTTACGTACACGTCGTGTGTGCGTCCGGCACGGGGCCGAGCTGTTTCTCCGACAGAACAGGACCCAGTGATGACCGCAACGTTGAACGCACCCGTTACCGACACCCTCACCGAGACCGTCACCGATGTCGAGACCCTCACTCCCTTCACCGCCGCGCTCGGGGAGATCGAATACCTGCTCGACACCGATCCCGACCGCGCACGAGAGCGTTTCACCGACGTGCTGGCACTGGCTTCCCCGGCCGAGCGCGAACTGCTCGAGCACGCCGCCGCGCGCATGGAGCGCTCCCCCTGGAAGACCGCGGCCCGCCAGCTCGGCTGGATGGCCAAGAGCCGACCCGAGCTGCGCGCCATGATCATCGACCACACCGCCGACGGTGATCCCGGCCTTTACCGGCCCGAACTCCCCCAGCCCTCCGAGACCTCGATCGAGGCGGCCGAATGGGTGCGCCGCTCCATCCACGACCGACGAAACCGCGACCGCTACACCGCGACCCCCAGCGCGGCCACCGACGCCGCCCGCTACCAGCCCGACAAGATCGCCGCGCGCCGTGCCCGCATCCCCGCCCCCACCACCGGGACGGTGAGCCTGCGCCACCGCGCGCGTGACCTCGCGGTCGCCGAACGCCCCCAGCACGAATACGCGGGATACGCCGCACAGCGGTTGTACGCCATCGACACCGCCGTCGACGACGACCGCACCCCGCCGGTACCCGAACCGCGGAAGAAGGCCGGGCAGGTGTGGGCGCACGTGCAAGCCGAGCTGTGGGACCGCTCCTACTTCCTGCACGTCGCCGAGTGCTACACCGAAAACGACCGGCACCTGCTCGCCCCCGAACTCCCCGAGCGCCACATCACACCCGCGCGCCGGTACGCCGGTCTCGAGGACGCGGCCCGGGAGTTTCTGCGCGGACACGACATCGAGCCCGAACCCTCCGCGCGGGCGCGCGGCGCGCGTGCCCGCCGCACCCGGCCGCAGTTCCCGCCGCGCATCACCACCGCCGACCAGTCCCGCTTCGCCGCACGGCGCACCGGGCTCGCGGTCCCCAGCGACCGCGACGAGTATCTGCCCTACAGCGAACTCGACATCCGTGAATCCACCTGGCAGGGCTCCGGACTCGACTACGACCTCGCCGCGATGACCCCGTATCTCGGATGGCCGTGCGTGGGCTGCTGGATCGACCGGCCCGCCGCCGACCGCCGCCCCTTCCACACCCGCCACGGGATCGTGGTCAGCGACGACGGGCTCTGCGATGTCTGCCGCGCCGACGGCCACCCCACCATCCCCGCACTGCCTGCCGGGTTCGGGATGCGGAGCTTCGTCGAATCCCGCTGCGCCCACATCGCCGCCGCCCACCCCGAACAGGTGCGCGCGTTGCTGGATCGGGTGCGCGCGGCGGCGGCGAACTCCGGACCGACTTGGCGGCTGATCACCCGCTGGATGGCGATGAACCTGGGCCAGCCCGAACGCGCACCCCGCACCGCCGCCGCGAGTCGGCCGCGCCGGGGCGGTTCCGCGCTCGGTGCCGGGCAGCGCATCGGACGCTGCGACGCCTGCGCCCGAAACGGTGTCGTGCACGCCGACAACTACTGCACCGACTGCCGCATCGACCTCGGCCTCGTCCCCGCCACTCGCCGCGGCGCAGCGGTGGCCTGACCTTTCCCTGCTCGACTCTCCCTCCCGTGTTCTCCGGTCCGCCGCGGTGTCGATCCCTGCGGCGGACCGGTCCACCACCACCTGATACGACAGGAGCACCACCGTGCATCGACTCCCGAACCGAGCGCGCCGCGCCCTCGCAGCGCTACACGAGCGCACCCGTGCATCCCGCCGCCGCCCGACCGGAGTCCAGGTGCGGGTCTACCTCAACACCGACCCGACCGCCCTGCTGACCGGGTACCGGCCCGACGCGCCCGTCACGCTGGCCTACACCTACCAGCTCCACGCCGACCCGGCCGCCGACGGCGACGAGGTTCTGCTAGAACGCGTCTTCGCCACGTTCAACGACCACCCCGAACACGACGACGACCAGATCCACACCGACACCTGGTACGCCGAGGGACTCCTGGGCGTGACCGGATTGCGGTCGCTGTCGGTCGGTGACCTCGTCGCACTCGACGACCGCCACTACGCCTGCGGGTCCCGCGGATGGACACGCGTGCCCACACCACCCCACTGACCGGAACCCGCGAGACCGCACCGAGCAACAACGTCCGCGATCCCACCAACTCCGACCGGAAGGACCACGCGCCATGACCGACCTCGCGCCGCCCACCGATCCCGCGCGCCTCACGATCACCGAACTACACCAGACCCTCGCCACCGGACGACCGGTCGTGGTATCCATGCGCACCGCTGCCGGACACGCACACCTGATCGAGTGGGCACGCCGCCACCAACTGTTCGTGCCCGTCGACCGCACCAGCAGTTGGGGCAACCCGTTCATCCTCGGCCGCGACGGCAACCGCGACGACGTCCTGCGCGCGCACGCCCGACACCTCACCGACCGACCGGCACTCCTGGACCGCCTGCGTCGCGGCGAACTAGCCGCCCGCGTACTGGGCTGCTGGTGCGCACCCAAACCCTGTCACGGCCACACCCTCGCCACCCTGAGCCTCGACCCCGACCTCCACCCACTCGCGGCGATCCGGACCCGGTAGCACGGGCGAACCGCAACCGCCGGACCATCCGGGCATCCGAGAGCCGCCATCACCGTAGGAACCGAATCCACCGCTCCGGTTCCCATCTACCCCATCGCCTCGCACTCACTCAACACCCACACGCCGCTTCCCACTCTCTCTCCCGCCATACACACCCGCACCCACCACCCGCCAACTACACTCATGTACTCATCCACACCCTTCACCCCTTCATCCACATCCTTTTTCTCAAGCACACCTCTGGCATCGAGGGGCATCTACGAGGGTGGTTTCGGTAACGATCCGGTCACATCCTGGAAAGTTGCTTGATCAACCACTAAATCTATAACTCGACCCTCTCGACTTTTCGAGCATTTTCGTGCTCGATGGATTTATGACCGCGACGATCCATAAAGTCGTCGCAGGCAATGGATACCAATATTACCTGCGAAATGTCGCCGCTGGAGATAACGACTCCCGCGGTCGATCCTCGCTGTCCGATTATTATTCCGCGCACGGCGAGTCTCCGGGTGCGTGGCACGGTGCCGGTTTGGCCTCCCTCGGCATCGGCGCCGGTACGGAAGTGACCGAGTCACAGATGAAATCGCTGTTCGGAATGGGTCGACATCCCAACGGCGAACAGATCGAAGACAGCATCTACGACGCACGCTTGGCGGCCGGTGATACACCGAGAGCGGCGCACAAAGCGGCCGATAAAGCGTCACGTTTGGGCAATCCATTTCGCGTTTACACTCCCGATTCCGACTACCGAAAACAGTGCGCGCAGGCATACGAGACACACAATATCGCGCACGGGAAACCGCGAAACGATCGCATTGCTGATGAGGTGCGGGCGCAGATCCGGTCGTATGTCGCGTTCGATATGTTCACCGACGCCTACCAGCGGCCACCCCTGGATGAGCGCGAACTGTCGGGATGGATCGCCAAGAACTCACGCCCACCGACAACCGCGGTCGCGGGTTTCGACATCACGTTCTCACCGGTGAAGTCGGTGTCGGCGCTGTGGGCGCTGGCCCCGCGCGGTATCTCGGAGAAGATCGAGGCCGCCCACCACGCGGCGATCGGGGATGCGTTGGGGTGGTTGCAGCGCAAGGGGATCTTCACTCGCCTGGGCCGAAACGGTGTCCGCCAGGTCGATGTGGAGGGCATCGTCGCCGCGAGTTTCACCCACCGCGATAGCCGTGCCGGTGACCCGGACCTGCACACTCACGTGTTGATCGCCAACCGTGTCCGCACCATCGACGGGCTGTGGCGCACTCTGGACAGCGCCACCCTGCACCACGTGGTAGTGACCGTGAGCGAGATCTACAACACCCGCCTCGAGCACCACCTCGAGGACACCATCGGTGTCGAGTTCGCGCCACGACCGGGCACCGACCCGAACAAACGCCCGATCCGTGAGATCGTCGGCATCCCGATCCAGTTGATCGAGGCGTGGTCGCGACGCGAAACCGCGATCCGCACCCGCGTCGAGGAACTGTCCGCCACCTTCCAATACCGCCACGGTCGCGAACCCATCCCCAGCGAAGTGCGTGACCTGGCCCAGCAAGCCACCCTCGAAACCCGCCCCACCAAACACGGACTGCGATCCTTCGCCCAACAACGCCGCACCTGGCGGGCCGAAGCGATCGCGCTCCTCGGTGACCGAGAAGCCCTCGCTCGGGTGGTCTCGACCGCGTTGAATCCACTGCGCGCACCACGAGTGACAGCGACGGGTGAGTGGATCGCGCGCACCGCTGACCAGGTCCTCGAGGTCGTGGCCGAACACCGCTCGACGTGGCGGGCAGCCAATGTTCGTGCCGAGATCGAACGCCAGGTCCGTGGCAAGATCCACGGCAGGGACTGGGAACAGGTCGCCGAGGCCGTGCTCGCCGACGCTCTCGCACCGTCGCGTTCGATCCCGCGCGGTGACCCCGATATCGCCGCGCAGCCCGACCTGGCGAGGGTTCCCGGCGCGTTGGCGCGCGGTGACGGTGCCAGCGTCTATCGTCACGCGGGTTCGCAGATCTACACCTCGGTCGAGGTGTTGGCGGCGGAGAAGGCGCTGATCGAGCTGTCGGTGCAGGCCGGCGCCCGGCAATTGGACCGGGACATGGTCAGCGCGGCTGTGCGTGACTACAACGCCGCGAATCCGGATCGGCCGTTGAATGCCGGTCAGGCCGGGGTGATCGAAGGGTTCGCCACCTCCGGTTTGCGGGTGCATACCGCCAACGCCCCGGCGGGTTCGGGCAAGACGACCGCGATGGCGGTGCTGACCACGGCCTGGAATTCCAGCGGCGGTGCGGTGCTGGGATTGGCGCCGACCGCCTCGGCCGCGGCGGTGCTCGGTGAGTCGATCGGTGCCCGGTGTGAGACCGTCGACAAACTCCTCGACGTCCTCACCCGGCACACACCGAGCGCGAACAATCCCGCACCGGAGCGGGATCTCCCCGCGTCGTTGCCGCAGTGGGTGCTCGACATCGACGCTGACACGTTGGTGATCGTCGACGAACACGTCAAACTCGGCACCCTCAAACGCCTGCGCCTGCTGCAATTTCTGACCGACCGTGGCGCGACCATCCGGTGCATCGGCGACGATCACCAACTCCCCAGCATCGAGGCCGGCGGCGCGGACACCGACATGCACACCGCCGCACCCGAGCACACTCTCACGCTCACCCACGTCGTGCGGTTCGCCTCCACCGCCGAAGCCTCAGCCAGCTTGAGCCTGCGCGAGGGCGATCCGGCAGCGCTGGGCTGGTATCTGGACAACCAACGAATCCACGCCGGACACGTCGGCGCCACCCACGACGACACCTACACCGCATGGGCCGTCGATCACCTCGCCGATCGCGACACCATCATGTTGGCCGCCAACCACGAGGTCGTCACCGCGTTGAACGAACGCGCCCGCACCGACCGCCTCGCGCGTGAGGGTGGGGTTGTCGGTGCCGAAGTGCTGCTCGCCGACGGCCTGACCGCGAGTGTCGGTGACACGATCCGTACCCGCCGCAACAACCCGCGACTGCGATTGGGTGACGCCGATTGGGTACGCAACGGCTACGTCTGGACCGTCGAGACCGTGCATTCCGACGGCAGTATCACCGCGAACCTGCACGGAAAAACGCGCGCGAGTGTGCGTCTTCCTGCCGACTATGTCGCGCAACATGTGCGGTTCGGGTACGCGGCGACGATCGATTCCGCGCAAGGAATCACCGCCGATTCGTGTCATGTCGCGCTCACCGGGGGCGAAACCAGGCAGCAGTTGTATGTCGCGATGACCCGCGGTGTGCACACCAACGACGCCTACATTCCGACCGCGTTGAGCGGTGAAGAGGGCTCGTTCTGGACCGAACCGGCGGTGTATCCACGCACCGCCGTCGAAACTATCGTGGCGATCCTGGCGCGCGACGGTGCCCAGAAATCGGCGCACACGCAGTTGCGGGAGGTGTTGAATCCGCATGGGCGGCTGGGACGCGCACTCGATATCTACCTCGATTCCCTCGGCCTCGCCGCAGAGAACGCGCTCGGCACGCACGGTCTGGCCCGCCTGGATGCCGCCGCCGAAGCACTGCGCCCGAACCTGACCGACAGTCCCGCCTACCCGGTCCTGCGCCAACACCTCGCCGTCCTCGCCGCCTCCGGCCGCGACCCGGTACACGAACTACACACCGCCGCCGCCATGCACGAACTCGACACCGCCGCCGATCCCGCCGCCGTCCTGACCTGGCGACTCGACCCCACCGGGGCGCACTCGGCCGGAACCGGGCCACTGCTCTGGACGCACGGCATCCCGGCCGGTCTCGACTCCGATGCCACTCAGGTCGCGGCCCGCGCGCGGATCGTCGCCGACCTGGCCGCGCAAATTCGCCGCGACACACAGACATGGACACCCGTGACCGCGCCCGTGTGGGCACGCCCGCTACTCGGCACGAAGGGCGACGTGCTCGCGGAGGTGGCGGTGTGGCGTGCCAGCCTGCACATCGACGACACCGACCTGCGGCCCACCGGACCGAACCGGTACGCCGTCCTCGAACACCGACACCAACAGTTCCTCGACACCCGCGTCGAAGCAGCGCTCGGCGACATCACACGCCCGCTCCACCAGTGGGCCGACCTCATCGGCAGTATCGAGCCCCGGATCCTGGCCGATCCGTATTGGACGGTCCTCGCCGCCCGCATCGACCTCGCCGCCCGCGCCGGAATCGACATCGCTCACCGCCTCGCCGACGCCGCCGCAGTGCGGCCGTTGCCCGACGAAATGCCCGCCGCCGCGCTCTGGTCACGCCTGGAACTCGAACCCTCCGCGCTCGACGGCGACCTGAACCTGCGACCGGACTGGATCACCGACCTGCACACCGTGCTCGGTCAAGACGTCACCGACCGCGTCGTCAACGACCCGGCCTGGCCGCGTCTGGTCGCCGCCATCGACCGCGCCACCGGCACGACATGGACGCCACTGCAACTACTCACCACCGCGAACGAACTGCTCGCCGCCGCCACCCCCGACGAGAACACCGGGCTACGTCCCGACCAGATCGCCGCCGCACTGGCCTGGCGCATCGACGCACTCCTGCACCACACCGCCACCACCGACAACCAGCCCACCACACCCCGAAACGAACCACACATGCAACAGCCCACCGAAACCACTTTCGACGAACCACCGCCGCTCGACCCCGAACCTGTCCGCGCGCCCGAGAGCAGTCACACCGAGACGATCGAGACGATCGCCGAACTGTTCCGGACCGGCGACATCAATGCCGCGGTGCGACGATTCCGCGAATTCGACCACCACGCCACCGAAGACCAACGCTGGGTCATCACCGAAGTCGCCGACACCCTCTACCGCAACGCATTCCCCGTCGCCCGCGCGCGACTGCGCTGGGCCGGTGAACGTTACCCGCAACACCGCGTACTCATCGACGCCTGCACACCCGACACCGATCCCCACGTCTACCAACCCGACACAGCACCTCGGCGATCTTCATTCGACCACAGCCGTCCAGCCCCGCGAGATCACACGGCCCGCCTCGACCGCACGCTCATCAGCGACCCTCTGCCCGACCCGATAGTCCGCGCACGACGAGCCGAACAGGAATATCAGGACACCCGCGCCGGAGTCGACGACCAGCCTGGTGCTCGCCCCGACGCCGACGAAGTACGCCGACTCACCGGCGACCCGAACCAACGCCGACCGGGTCGCGAGCGCGCCGACGATGTCGATGACCGCCCCACAAACCCAGTGGCCGGACGCAGCTACCGCCGCGACGACGCCCGAGACCTCGTCCCCGACGGCTACGCCCTCGACTACGACAAAGCCGGTGCCGCCCGCACCCGCGGTCTGGAATGCGTGTCCTGTGGCATCGAACGCCGACCCATCGACGCCACCCCCATCC
>NZ_JAFMPL010000123.1:0-20865 GCF_019038455.1 Nocardia noduli | reverse complement strand
GTCGGGATCCGGGGATCCGCGTGTTCTGTGCCGGTGGCGATGGACGCGCCGGTGTCGTGCGGTGATACCGGCGTTGCGGCGGGGTCGACGGGCAAGCGGGTGTGACGCCAGTGCGGGCCCATGCCGGTGCCGGAGCGGGCGTAGCGGGCACCGGTGTCCACTCGTTCGAGTACGACGCGTCCGACACCGGCCTCGCCGTAGGTGTGGTCGGGCGAGATTTCCACGACCCGAACGATTTCGGGCTCCTGATACGACAGCGGTGTGTTGATGAGCACGTCGCCGACCGACAGATCGGTGATCGCAGCGATGTGGGGGCCGTCGGTGTGCAGGGCGTGGTGTTCGACGGGGGAGAGGCGACGACAGTCCGCAGGCATTCTCGCCCAGCTGAATTCGTGGCGAGCACCGGTGGCGATTTCCTCGACGACCAGTGGGGAATCGAGACCGCTGGGGGGCTGTACCACACGAACCAGCAGGGTGTGGTGATCAGCGGTGATCACGAGTGGTTCGCCGGGCTGGACCTGCGTCAGCGGGGGACGCTCGGCCAGCGCGGCGAACGACGGCGGCTCGGATGAAGCGGTTAGCTCTGGCGGGAGTTGGCGACGCGCAGTTGGTACTGGCGTTGTTCTTCGGCCGCGATCCCGTCGAGCAGTTCCTGGTGGATCTGCGCCAGCAGCGGATCCTCGGGTGAGGCCGGGATCGGCAGATTCGCTGTGCGGCGTGCGTGTAGCAGGTGGGCTGCTGCCACCTTGGTCTGGATGTCGTGGCTGCGCCACAGCCTGCGGGCCAGCCCGATCAGGTCGTCGTCCGGGTCGTCGGCCCAAGGCGTCATCCACCGCTGCATCGACGGCAGTGCCGTCCACTGGGCGTCCATCCGCGCCCCGATCAGCGCCTCCCGCTCTGCCTGGCTCGGCTCCCCGTCCGGCTCGATCGGCTCCGGGAATTCGTAGCCGTCGTAGAGCTCGGCCAAAGCGCTCTCTTCGGCCTGGAGGCGGGAGTTGTTGGCCAGCCCGATCCTCTCCTGCTCGCTGGGCGAACGATGCTGATCGAGGCTGAACTGAACCACGTTGTGCTCCAGCAGCATCCTGGTCGTCTCTTCGATCCCCGCCCGGATCTCGGCGACCCGGCCGTCGAGGTACTCCTCGCGGCGCGCCTGGCTCCAGTCCCGGGGCAGTTCGTCCTGGTAGCGGGTCTCCACGTGAGTCCGCAGGCGGGGATTGGTGCTCATGGCCGGGTTCACTTCCGCCGACTGGGAAGAGGGTGGGTTCGGTGTTGTCACTGTCCGCCAACGGTAGCCCCTTGGCATCGTGAGGCATTGCCTCGCTGGTGTGGGCATCACCGATCTCCTCTGTAACCGTCGAATACGTAGCGGGAAACGAGACGACAGATCCAGTGATCCGCCGTCCCAGGAAAAACGAAATGGAGTCGCTGCGTCCGCGGGAGAGGCGATCGGGCGGCGCAACAACGAGACATTCGTCGAGGCCTCATCCACCACCGTGAACTCAGGTGATGGGAGCTGGTCCTCGACGTTATCAGCGCCCGATGACCCGCGCCAGCACCCCAGCAGGGCGTGTCGCGGTGCTGACTTTTCAGCTGCGTTCGGTTCTGCCTCACCGGCGGCCGTCGGGCGTCACGGATGCTCACGAGCGCGGCCTGAGTTTGACCAGACGCACGAATTCGCCCGCCAGTAGCAGGTCGTCGGCACCCGCTCCGCCGCCTTCGGGGGCGGACTCCGCGCCGCCCGGAGGGGCGATGGTGATGTGGAAATCACGCAATGCCGCGCGAACCCGTGCCGGGAGGTTCGCGAAATCGTCGGTCTCGCTCGGATCGCTCGCGACCACCAGCCGCGCTTCACGCGGTAGGTCGATGCCGGGCAAGACGACATCGACCACTCCGCTCATTTCGGCTTCTGTCAACGCCTTTCGTGCCGAGTTCGCGATCGCGACTGCGGACAGGAACGTCTTGACCACATCCCGACCGAACGCCGGTGCCACGGCACGGGCGATCTCACGCCCCGACGCGCCTCGGCCGAACTCACGCACCATGGCATCGACCAACGCGCGCCGTTCTCCGAGGAAGTTCGTCAGTTCGGTCTCGAGGTCCACCAGCCGAGCCTAACCTGACGGCCTGAATTCAGTCCAGTCGTATTTCAGTCCACCTCGGCGCGGGAGCTGCGTGCCGCGTCGAGTTGCCGCGATCACTCCGCTTCATGCAGAACCGATTTCGCTTCACCCGGTTCCGCTCTCATTCGGAGGCCGCGAGACATCTGGTGCTGACATGATCGGCTGGGAACGATTCAGTCGGCGCGATCGGGCAGCGTGACATCGTGTGGCGCCACGTCCGAGCGAAGGCCGACCCAACTCGGATGTCGCAGCGTGCCGACGAAATCTCGATAGTCCACGGCCCCAACGAGATCCGGGGCCGCCCAGCGCACCGACCTGCCCGCTTTCGGATAGTCGAGCGGGCGCTCGGGTCGGGCGAGCCGGTCCAGGCGCTCACGCAGCGATCGGCGCATTGCCAGTGTGAAGCCGGTACCGACCCGGCCCACATAGGTCAAGACCGAGTCGGGGCTGTACGCACCCAGAACCAGGGCACCGATGCCGTCTCCACCGCGAGCCGGAATCCAGCCCGCCACAACGACATCCGTACGGGATCTCAACACCGTTTTGATCCACAGCCGCGAGCGTTGCCCAGGACGATACGCCGAATCCGCGCGTTTGCTCAGGATTCCCTCGAGACGATGCTCTCTCGAAATCACGAGCAGCGTCGCGGGGTCGACGTCCGACCACGCCGGTGAGGTCCACACCAGCGGTCCCGACAATCCCAGATCGATCAACCGCGCCCGCCGCTCGACGTAGGAGGAACCCTGTAAAGACCGCCCTTCCAGTTCCAGCAGATCGAAGGCAACCAGCTGGACAAGGGTCGAACGGATCTGGAGCGGAGTCGGCGCACGCAACCACATCCGCCGCTGCAACCGCCGAAACGACGGCGCGCCGGTGACATCAGGACTGATCAGTTCTCCATCGATGACCATGTCCCGTCCAGCGGACAGCGCAGCCACCGACGCCTCCACCTCGGGGAACGATCCAGTGACTTCGCGCAGAGTCCGAGAAAAGATCCGAACGTCGCCACCACGAACGACCGTGACCGCCCTCATGCCGTCATATTTCATCTCGCGCCACCAGACGTGCGAATCCTCCGGCGGCCGCCCGGCCGTCGCCAACATCGGCTCCGGAATCACCACAACAGCATATCTGTGGCAAACATTTGGGATCGGTGACCACGGGAACGTATCAGACCGATCGGTCCGGCAGAATCGACCCGCAAACACTCACCGAGGAGACGCGAGAATCATGGATGACACTACCGGCGATCCAGCGGCCGAGATCTACGTCGAGGCACGCGACACCCCGATCGCGGGCGGTCGCTGGCATGTTCACCCGGACGACACGGTGCTCTACGAAAGGCCCGGCTCCGACGAACGCGAGCCTTCCACGATCAGCGCCGATCTGATCAGGTCATCTCAGTCGTGGAAGCGCCTCACCCCTCCTGGCGACTGATATCGCAGTCTCGGCTCCGCAGGGCGAGGTGTACGCCCGTCCGGCAAGACAGAAGGACTGTGGTGTCCAGGCGCGATTGTTCAAGGATGCGGAACCGATCCGATTTCGGCGGCGTTGACCTTGAAGACCGGGGCATTGCGTGTATCAGGCTCCGGCTGGAACAGAAAGAATGAATATGGCTCAAGGCGTCGTGAAATGGTTCAACAGCGAGAAGGGCTTCGGCTTCATCGCTCAAGACGGCGGAGGCCCCGACGTCTTCGTGCACTACTCGTCCGTCAGCGGCTCCGGGTTCAAATCCCTGGACGAGGGACAGCGCGTGGAGTTCGAGATCGGCCAGGGCCAGAAGGGTCCGCAGGCCCAGGACGTCCGCGTCCTCTGACACCCCGCAGGCTTCGACGGCCCCGCCACCACCGGTGCGGGGCCGTCGCCGTT
The DNA here is from genome assembly GCF_019038455.1 of Nocardia noduli. Classification (NCBI taxonomy): domain Bacteria; kingdom Bacillati; phylum Actinomycetota; class Actinomycetes; order Mycobacteriales; family Nocardiaceae; genus Nocardia; species Nocardia noduli. The sequence goes on along the minus strand of NZ_JAFMPL010000123.1, from coordinate 16,876 downwards.
GCACCACCCCCGCCCAGCCAGACAGAGGGCGGAGTCAGCGGAAGTTATTGACACGGAGTAGATTACAGATACTGCGTGTTCTTCTCCGGGGGTCGGCCATGCGTACGCGAACGGTCGGGCTCGTTCTCCGAGATCGGGCGCACATCGCGGGATGGTCACCGAGGGGGTGAACACCCGAAGCCGCGTCGAGCGGACTCGTTGCGGCGAGGTCACAGGGGGAATGTCGTGAACGGTGCCGACACATTCGGTCCGCTGCCAGATAGCCGACTCATCGCGAAGGTGTTCGCCCGAAGCGACATGGACGACGTCCGCGCCGTGCGCGGATCGATCCTGCTCGATTCCCTCGCCGGTTTGCTCGATGCGCACCGACGGCTAGCAACCCTGCCCGAAAGCAGTGATCCAGGCCGCAGGAGCGCTACGCCGGAGACTGTGGACACAGAAGTCGACTCGGTGATCGGCATATGGAACAGCGCATGCCGCCATATCGCCGCCATCGACAGCGAAGCCCACCGACTTTTCGGCCAGGCACCCCCTGGCGCCATCGAGCATCCCGACAGCCTCGGCGCGGTGTACGCGCGCCTGGCCTACCTGCACTCGCGCGCGTTCGACCGGTTCGTGCTCGACGGCCCCGACGGCATCGAGCGCCGCGGACTGGGCCGCGCCTACGCGGATTACGACGAACTCGTCCGCGACCTGGTCCGGGGTGTCAGATCCCTGCCCTCGCTCTCGGTCACGCCCGGCTGAGGATCTCGGTAGCCTGAAATTCGCCTGTCTACGGATACAAATAGGCACGCACCTGCACAGAAAGAAGCCCGAATCGATTACGTTCGAATACGTGTTCGATAAGTGGCCGCAAATCTTCGATCCGCCGCCGTACCGAGTGGTCGACCCTCCGCGCGCGGTCACGGTCGACCTCGGGCAGTTGATTCCTACGCCGGACGCCGGGTTCAATGCCAGCCGGTTGCCGCTCCGGGTTACCGCGGGCGGTCTCGCCGTATCCGGGAGTGCCCCGGGGCTGGTGCACGCCTGGGTCCGCACGACTTCTCTGCACTAGCCGCTGCGGTGCTGGGCAACGCCGTCACGCAGCCGGTCGCCGAACTGATCGGTGTGGGCTCGTGAAAGCGGTGAACAGCAAGCTCATCGAGCGGTTCTCCGAACCGATTGCCGCGTAAGCCAGGCCGAAACAGAAATCGCCCGCTCGGTTCCCTCCGGGAGGAAGGAACCGAGCGGGCGATGAGTGGAGGGTGTAGATGGAACCCGGACCGGCGGCCAGGCGCTGACCGGCCGGGGTACCGGTCAGCGCCTACCGCGATCAATGACGATCACGGTAGGCCAGTAGCGCCACCACAACGCGTGTATGCCTCGCAGCGCGGTGCACGCGAGGAACATGCTGGTGCTGGCAAGTAGTAGCGACCAGTGCGAGCCAGCATCCGCGGCCGAGGAATTCAGCGCGGCATCGGCGAGCACAGCCGAGGCCATGGTGCTGGCGGCGGTGAGCTGCCCCCGGCGGGTGAGCGTTTTCAGGGTGTCACTAGTCCGGCGGTGGGGGCCGGACTTACGGTGGAGGGGCATCGGTTCTCCAATGTGGAGATCTGTCGCGGCCTACGAGCCAACGTCATTCGCGGCAGATCGGTGTCGGAGAGGGGCGTCCTGGTGGGCGTCCCTCCTGGCCCTTCCCATTGAAATCGTGCCCGTGACCGGCTCGCCTATCGCTGTCACTTCGAAGTCTTTCCTCGAAAAACCGCTGAACACGGCCATGCCCATGTGTAAGTTGGCTGTCACTCGCTGACACTTTTGTCAGGACCATCGTCCGCGGTGCGCGAAATGCGCGGAGGTGGATTCCAGCACAAGGAGGACAGCAGTCGCGACTGACCAGGGGGTTAAAATAACTGATGCCCGTGATGCGCTGGCGGCTGGGCTAAAACAGTTGAGACTAAAGGCCCACCAGCTCACAGACGCAGAAATCGTGCGATACGCAAACGAGATGCTTCGCATCGACTACATGCGCGCAAATATGCAACACCGCCGCACCGGACGTCCTACCGACCTCCCCGCGCCGTCGCCGATTCGCAGCCGTCGGACCCTGTCCGGGTGGATGAACGAACGCAGGGTGCCGCCATCCTGGGAACAGTTGTGGGCGGTAGTGCGAGCGATAAGTACAACGGTCGGCGAGACTCCCTCGGCCACCCAATGGGAATCGCTCTATCGCGCTGCGGCGGCGACGCCACTGTCTAGCCCACATCCTCGGGAGCCTCTTGTCGGCACCAGGTTCCGTCCAGACGTGCACAGTCAGGAATCGCAAGAGGGAAAACCCAGCGGTATCCATCCTGGTAACCGATCGAGCCGACGCGGGATGCGTGGAGTGGAGATTCCGCCTGTCGAACAGTTCGCGGCAGGGCCGCGGCGAGCTGTGCTGGAGAGCTTGCATGAGTTGTACCGTGCGGCAGACGGCCCGGGGATCCGAACGATCAGCGAGGGTATCGCCGCAGGTGACTACCGCGCCACGATGAACCGTGATCTCGTCGCGAAGATCCTCAGCGGCACCCGATGGCCAACTGCATGGCAGCTCGACAGCCTGGTTCGATGGCTCGCGGTCAGAGCGGTCGACGACAGAACTCCCGAGACCGAGGCGCAGCGCTTTCAGGGCCTGCACGAGCGTGCTGCCGCTGCGAGAGATACGACTTCACGTCTGGTCAGTGATCCAAACGGTTCGGCGGTGCAGGTTGTTTCAAATCCTGGCCGCACGCGATACCAGGTCGGCATGGGCGTACTGCTGTCGTCTAATGCTGTCCTCACCCATGCATTCGTTCTTGAGGCACCGAGGCTTACCGCCCAGGGCAAAATGGCTTACAAGGTGCCTGAAGCAGTTGAGGTCATCCCGGTCAGTGGCAGATACCGGGCGCGATATCCGGGTCAGCTGGACTGGTGGGATGACAGCGATCAGCACGGTCTTGCGGTGCTGAAACTGGAAAAACCCATCCCGGAAGTCTCACGCATCCAGTGGACGACCCCCTCGCCGGACGCCAGGGTGCGGGTTTTCGGCATCGCCGACGACGGAACGGGCATATGGGCGCAGGGCACGGTGACCGGCCAGCATGGAGACATCTGGCAATTGGATCTACACAATGCTCCGCCACTCCAGGGAGGCAACGCGGGGGCGTACCAGGGGTTCGCCGGGGCCGCAGTTCTCGACTCATCGGGAAGGGCCGTCGGCATCATGACGAGCGTGTGGGCAAGGGGCACTCGGACCTACTTCATGACCTCAGCGAACAGCATTGCATCGAAGGTTCCGTCTTTCCGCTGGTGAGCAGGCCTATGGTTCACTCCCGTTTGCAGCCGCTCATTCGGAGAGGCTGAGTTGGATGCTCTGACGGTGCCGCGTACTGACCGGCAGTGGTGGGAACTCGTACGCGCCAGCGCAGAGGTAGGTGCAGTTAATACGGCGACCGGAGCCTGGATCGCCCAGGTGTCCTGCGCGATCTCGACGGGCAACGGCGCGGGCCAACTGGAGGTGTACCAGTGGTGCACCTCCAGAGCTCTGACGCCGCGCGACGCGCAACATCGACGACCACAGTAGACCTGGACACCTCGGGAGAGCAGTCAGCAGCTCTACGCCCCGCACGTTCAGCACATATTCGGCAATCGATCGGCGCGTGCTATCGACGCATCCGGTCAACTAGGGCAAAATAGAACATATGTTCGATCGACGCGGGGATGTTTCAGAAGACGGGAGAACCGAACAGCCGATCAGCGACTTGCCACGCGCTCAACAATTGCAGCGGCTACGCGCCAAGATTGCCGCTATCCCAGCGCGGTCAGGTACTGCGGATGTCCACGCCAGCGCACCGCAGCAACCGGGCCACGTTGCCGAAGACATCGAGGTGATCGCGATCGAGGGCCCGCTCGGACAACTTTTGCCGAACGGGGGACTGCCCCGCGGAAGTGTGGTCTGCTGCACCGGCAGCGCCACAATTCTGATGGGACTGCTGGCCGCGGCATCCGTTGCCGGGTGCCACGCCGCACTCGTAGGAAACCCTGGAGTCGGGTGGCTCGCCTACTCCGAGATGGGCGGCGATCTACAGCGCATCGCCCATGTCCTGCCGCCAGCGGGCTTCGACATCTTCGAGGCGGTCGCCGTTCTCACCGATGGCATCGACATTATCGCGCTCGGTGACCCGACGGTGGCCGCCTCACCTGCACGCTCACGGGTGATCGCCGCCCGGATTCGTCAGAATGGCGCGGTACTGCTGACGGTCTCCCCGAAGGCGATCCGGTCCTCGATCGACATCACCGCGCGCGTAGTGGCCTACGACGGCTTGGGTCAGGGGAGCGGGCGTCTACGCAGAATCCTGTATGAGGTCACGGTGACCGACCGCGGCGGCAGCCGTCGTAGTGCCCGGATGATCCTGGACGGCACACTGCCAGGTCCCGTCCGCTGGCATGCAGCACCCACATCACCGGCCGGTTCACGAACCGGGCTGGAACGCACCGGATGACCACTTCTCGCAAAGGCAGTCAGGCATTTCCTACCATGTCAGTCGAACGCGACCACGCCTGTAGGGCAGCTACCGGTCGCCTGCCGCATTGACCCGTTCGAGTACTTCGGCAACGAAGGCGTCGGGGTCGAGGTGATACCGGCCGGTCATCTCGCGCGCGTCGGTGATGGATATCAGCCTCATGCCGGTTTCGCGCTTCTCCACCGCGGTGAGGGTGAGTCCCAGTGCTTGGGCTACGGCCGCTCGGGATAGTCCGGATGAGCGACGGGATTCTTTCAGCACGGCCCCCAGCACTTCACGGGCGGCCTGTTGTTCAGGAGTCGGGTCGCCAGCGCCGAAGGCAGCTCTCCATGCGGCGTCCCGGAGCCCTGGAATGTAGCGTCGTTCGTCGAGGGGATCAGCACTGGACCCGCTCGGGCGCATGTCGTTGGTGTCGTCTGCCACGGGTGCCATTGTGCCTGCGTCGGTGATCGTTGACCACACCTAACGATGACCACGCTAAGCATTGGCGGCACAATCGGTTCCACTGTTCTTACCCGGGACTACGTGTTGCTACATCGATGGTCCGCGGCGGCGCTTGGTGGGGTCGTGAGTGGGACGTCGATCGCGGCGACGTCCGGATGATCGGGTTGCGCGTGAGCCAGTCACCGGCCCCACCGGGGTGGACTCGGGTGTCGCTTCCTCAGCGCGGAGACGTTCTTCCTCTGCGCGGGTGTGTTCGTCGAGTTCGTCGCGGCGTTGCTGTTCGGCGATCGCGGCGTTGAGTGCGGTGGTGAGTTCGGTGATGCGTTGTTCGGTCTGGCGCTGCTGTTGTCGGTGGTTCTGGTTGCGTTGGGTGTCTTCGGCGATGGCGGCGGTGAGTTCGCGGGCGAGGGTGTCGGGGTCGCTGGTGCGGGTGAGGATGTGGTCCCATCGGTCCGGGAGCGCGCCGAGCGCGATCGCGGCCGCGCGGGTTCGGGTTGCCTGTTCCTCGGCCTGACCGTGACGGGTAGTCAGTTCGGCGAGATGGGTTTGGGCGGTGGTGATGTCGGTGTCGAGTTGGCGGCGGGCCCGCCCGCGCGGGTGCTGGGTGTCGCGGCGGTGGGTCAGGGTGGCCAGTTCGGTACGCGCCCGGGCCACGTCGCGGTCGAGGGTTTCGACTGTGGTGTGGTCGGTGCGGGCGGTGGTGATGGCGTCGGCTTGGGCGTGTAGGCGAGCGTGGGTGGCGCGGGTCTGGTCGGCCACGGCGGTCGGGGTGAGTGTGGTGTAGGCCGGTTGTGCTCGGGTGCGGCGCAGTTGTTCCCCCACGCTGGCGATTTCGTGGGCGAGGCGCGTGGTGCTCAGCATCTGTAGCCGGTTACCACGCAGCCGTTCGGCGACCTCGGCACTGCTGGAGCGTTGACGCTGCCGCGCGGTCGTGTCGGGGCGGGGCAGGGTGGCCACCGGCACGCGCGGCGGGGTGAGTAGTGGTTGGTCCTCGCGGGGCTCGTCGACGGTGTCGTCGGTGACGGTGGTGGTGTCGTCGGTGGTGCGGTTGGCGGTGTGTTCGGCGCGTAGGAGTTGGCCTTCGAGTCGTTCGACCTCGGCGCGAGCGGCCAGGACGGCGTCGAGGTCCAGGCCCTCGGCGGTCTGGTGGGCGAGGTCGAGATGTTCGAGACTGACCGGGACGCTGGCCTGGGCGGTGGCGACATCGCGCCAGGCGTGCTCTTTCTCCTCGGCGAGGGCTTTGGCGGTGTCGGCGGCGGCGCGGGCGCTGTCGGCTTCCATCCCGAGCAGGCTCGCGTGCAGGTCGAGTGTCAGCGCGGCGAGTTCGTCTCCGTCGGCGTGGACGGTGGCCGCCTCGTGTTGCGCGCTGGCGTGCTCGTTTTCGATACCGGTGGCCGTTTCCTCGGCCAGGGTCCATTGGTGGTGGGCCTCGGCCGCGGCGACGCGGGCCCGGTTCTGACTGTCGGCGCTGCGGCGCAGCCCGTGCAGCATCGGCGCGGCCGCGCGCCGGTGGTGTCCTTGCCCGGCCAGGTGCGCCGACCACAACTCGTGCGCGCGCCGACGCGCGGTGTCGAGGTCACTGCGCAAACGGGTAACACGCTGGCGGGCAGAGAGTTCGGCGTAGGGCAGCGGTGTCGGGGTGGCGGGTGTGGTGAGATCCCAGTCGCTCAGCGGCGCCACATCGAGCACACCGACCAGCACCGGTGGTGGTGTGTCCTGGACTTCGACGGGATCGGCGGGCGGTTCCTGGGATGCCAGCGCGCTCAGGTAGTCCTCGTCGACGACCTCGCTGGTCGTTACCTGCTCACCGTCGAACAGCGACCGCATCGCCGGTGCCGGTTGGTCGGCGGGGTCGGGTGGGAGTTGTTCGAGGTCCGGCGGCGGTTGCGCGGTGGTGAGTCCGGCGTGGTCGGGGTCGCTCGGGGCAGGAGTGTTGCTCAGGGTGGCGATGCGGGCCGTGAGCGCGGTGACGAGTTCGCTCGCGGGCAATAGGTCCTCATCGGCGCGGTCGCGCAGAGTTTCGACGGCGAGGTCGAACAGATCTGCGGGCAGCCACCGATTTCCGGCGTCCTCGACCGCAGCCAACAGTCCCGCCCATCCGGGATCGTCGAGGATCGCTGCGACCTGTTCGGGACCGAGGAGACGTTCGAGGTCCGATAGCCAGGTCGGGCGGAACACCTCGGCGTGTTCGAGATGCAGCGGGATCAGGGTGCGGGCCAGTCGCCACCACAGGGCGGCGGCGGGATGCTCATCGGGCAACGGCCGTTCGGCGGCGACGGTGTGGACGAGGGTGTCGATGTCGGTTCCGGTGCGGGCGGCGCGGGTGAGGTGTTCGGCGAGCACCGGCCAGTACGGGTCTTCGGTCAACCGGGGCTCGATCCGCTGCGCGAGCGGTGCCCAGCGGGCGGCCGCGCGGTGTGGGCTGCCCAGCAGTGCGCTGATTTCTCGGGTGAGGCGGGTTTGGTAGCGGCGTTCTCGGATCGCGAAACGTGGCGGGCCGGTGGGGCGTCGGTCGGTGTCGGGGACGGCGGTCGCGGCCCGCCACACCGCGAGGTCACCCAATAGTGCGGTGTCGGGGGAGATCAACGCCCGCGCCCACAACGGCGCGGACTGGGTCGTCCACTCGCCGGTGGTGGTGCGGATCTGGTCGGCGAGGTCGCTGATGAGGTCGGCGCGGGCGCTCAGGTAGGGCCCGTACACGGGATGCTCGTGTAGGGGCTGGGGGATTCCGGTCAGCCACGGCAGCGACCCTTGTCCCAGGGAGTGGTCCCCGCTGCTGTCCAACCGCCAATCCAGCACCGCGGCGACGTCATCAGCGGTATCGATCTCGCGGGCGTGATAGGCCAGACGCAGTTCGCTGACCGCGTCGGCACCGGTGATGGCGATCGCGGCGAGATGCCCGCGCAGGGTTGCCCACGCGGGTTGATCGGTGAGGCCGGGGTGCAGGTTCTCGGCTTCGGTGTCGATGCGGGTGAGTTCGCCGGGGTGGAGGAGGTTTTCGGCGGCCGCGCCGACGGCGTGGACGTAGGCGTCGGTCGCCGGGGCGAGGCGTCGGGTGGGGTCGTGGAGTTGGTGGGCGGTGGTGGTGGCCGATTGTTGGGAACCGTCGCGGGCCAGGATGCGGGTGAACATGTCCACCGCCGTAGCGGGATTCATCGCGGCGTCGCTGACCAGGGTGTGCTCGTCCCCGCTCAACGCGGTGGGGAAGTAGACGTGGTTGTCTCGTGCGCCGCGGGTCAACGCCATGTAGAGGTCGTTGCGGGTCTCGAACCCTGTCAGGACGGTGTGGCTGGTGTCGGCGGTGATGCCTTGGGAGGTCATGATCGTGGCCGCGTACCCGAGGATGACTTCGGTGGCGACGTAGTCGGCGGGTAGTTGTGCGCGTAGTCCGGTGTGGAGGGCGGTGACGGTGAGTGCGCCGTCGGGGTGGACGTGGTCGACGCGCCAGCGGGTGCCGTTGCGGACCCAGTCGGTGGCCGAGACGGTGAGCCGTCGCGCATTCTTGGTGGTGCGGATGACATCACCAGCGGAGGCGAATGTGTCGTCGCGGAGCCGGGTTTCGGGTCCGGTATGCCCGTGGGCGGTGAGGCGGTCGGCGCGGGCGCGGGTGTTGAGTTCGCGGGTGATGGCGTGGGTGGGGGCCATCATCACCGCGTCGAGTCCGGCCGCGCAATCGTCGGCCCAGGCGGTGTAGGCGGCATCGGCGATGGTGGTGGCGTCACCGGCGTGGACGCGGGAGTGGTCGAGGTAGAACCCGATCGCGGCCGGGTCGCCTTCGCGTAGGGCGAGGGAGGCGGCGGCTTCGTCGTGGCGGGGATTGTTGTGTTCGTCGCGGAAACGAATGACGTGATCCAGACTCGACGCGCCGTGGGTGTCGGCGATCGCGCGCACGATGCCCCCGGCCGAGATCGCCGCCAATTGCTTGTCGTCACAGATCATCCGGACACTGCCACCGCGACCCAGCACATAGTCGATCACCTGATCGAGTTGCGCGGTCGACGCTAAGGCGGCCTCGTCGATCACCACCACCGAGCCCTCGCCGATGCCGGTGACCCAGTCCGGGATCCTCGCCTCTATCCCCGCTGCGGCGGCGAATTCGGCGTAGCGGACGCTGTCGATGAGTTTGTCGATCGTGTCGCAGGTGACCCCGATCTCCTCCCGCAACACCGCGGCCGCGTTCGCGGTCGGTGCGAGCCCGATTACCGTGCCACCCTCACCACACCACGCGGCGGTGAACACCCGCATCGCGGTCGTCTTGCCCGTCCCTGCCGCCGCCAACGCCAACTGCACCCGCGCCCCCGAGGTCGCGAAGTCACGGATCAACGCGACCTGACCCGGATTCAACGGCTTGTCGGGATGGTTGGCTTCGTACTCGAGCAACGCGATCCCCACCCCCACCTCGCTCGCGCGGCGCCCGTCACGGCGGGCGGCGGCATCGAGGATCCGCGCCTCGGCCTCCAGGATCGGTGTGCTGGTGAAGGACTGGGCCCCAGCGGTCACATACACCGCAGTTCCGTCGCGGCGGCGCAGCGCGGCCGGTTCCTCGAAACGATCCGGCAGTTCGAGTGCGACACTGCGCGCCGGGTCGAGGGTGGCGGCGATGACGCGTGCCACCATGTCCTCGACCATTTCCGGTGCCAGGTTCGCCGCGCACACCATCCGCTGGGCTTCGGCACCGATGTGGTTGATCTGCCAGGTCGCGCGATCCCGGGACACGCGGTCGACCACGGCGTCGGCGGTGACCTCGACCCACGCCTGCCACTGCGACGACGAAAGCCGCACATCCTGCTCGGGCATGTCGGGATGCAGTGCGGCGGTGATCATGTCGGCGACCGCCTGTCGCGAGCCCACATGCGCCACGGCCTCGGCGTGCCAGGTGGCGCGTTGGTCGGCGTGCGTGCGTGGTTCGTGTTTGGCTTGGCGGGTGTCGGTCGCCGCGCGCGCGGCGAGGTCGTAGGCTTCGCGCGGGGAGGGTTCGCGTCCGTAGGTGCGTTGGAAGTCGCGCACGAGTTCGGCGCGGCGCGCTTGGATCGCGGCATCACGCGAGGACCACAACGCACACAACGACTCGGAGATCCCCGCGACCGCCCGCGTGCCGCGTTTGTTCGGATCGGTGTGCGGGTGCTCGACGAAACGCACCCCGAGACGCTGACGCAGCAGGGTTTCGATGCGGGTGTTGTAGACCTCGCTCGCCCACACCGCGAACTTGTACAGGGTGCGCCCGTCCAGGGCCAGCCAGCGTCCGTCGAGGGTTTGGACCTTGTTGGAGATCGCGATGTGGGAGTGCAGATACGGATCCCCCGCACGCGAATCACGGTGGGTGAACAGGGTCGCGATCACGCCGGTGACGTCGACTTGGGCGACCCCGTTGGCGCCGGTGCGGGTGAAGACCGCGTTGTTCTCCAAGAACTCGATCGTGTAGGCGGCGGCGTCGAGGTGGGCTTGCTCCACCACCGCGGAGGTCTGTTTGTCGGCCAAAGCCCACAGCGCGGAGATGGACTTGTGTTTCGGGAACAGTGTGAAGTCGTATCCGGCGCAGGCTTGGGTGGTTTGACGCGAGTTACGCGCGATCCACGACGACAGTTCCCGCTCGTCCAACGGCGGGCGCCCGTACTCGTCGCTGAACATCGACCGGCCCAGGTCGGTGCGGATCTTCGCCCGTACCTCGTCGGGCACGGGGGTGTTCCAGGCCAGGCCACGGGCCACGTTGTGGTCACTGAACGCCGCCGCGACGGCTTGCCGGAATTGTGATGCCTGCGAGTAGACCTTGAACGGACTACCCAAGCGGCTGTGCTCGAGTGCGTCCTCTGCGGCGCGTTCGGCGGCGCGGGCCGCGGCGGTGCGAGGAGTCATGCCGCGGGCGAGGTTGCGGCGGAAATGGATCGGCGCGAGTTCGTTGATCTTGATCGCTTCGATCGCGTCGGCCTCGGGGTGGCGCCCCAACCCATACAAGGCCTTCATCTGGGCCTCGGTGACCACATCACCAGCCTCCACACCCGCCAGCCCCGTCAGGCCTGAGCCCATCCAGCGGCCGGGGGCTTCGCCTTTCATCGAGTAGTAGTCCGACAGGGTGGCGGTTCCGCGCTCGCTGGAGTCCATCGCGGCTACTTGCTTGGTGAGGTAGGTGTAGCCGTCACCCGCGCTCAATTTATGCAGGTTGCCTCCCACCCCATCGACGCTACGCCCGGAAGTTAACGGCCAGAATGCAAGAGATTTGTAGCAAGCGAGTGTGAGGAAATGCAGCCGGGCAAGGGGCGCTGGGGGAGACGGCGACACGGAAAGGTCGACCGCGAGACAACGGTAGAGGATCGGGGCAGGTGAGAAGGCTGGAATCAGGGCGGCGATGGAAAAAGTCACACAGCGGAGATGAATCGATACGACACGGCGCCGCGCCGATTTCGCCTCGCTCACCGAATTCGCGACCGATGAAATCCACCCAATTTGGGTGGATTTCATCGACACCACCTCCGCGCGGCCCGCGCGCGGATCCGCGGCCGGTACAAAGGGCAGTGACGCGGACGCGCGTTGATCGCGCGAGGGTGTCCGACAGCGCGCGTAGGTTGAGCGCACGTGGCCGGCTGGAACGAGGAGGACCGCGATGGCGGCACAGACCAGAAAGCCCGCGGTGGCAGCACGCCGCGACGCACGAGCCCGCCTCGCGGCGCGACAAGCCAGAGAATTGCAACGGCTCGAACTCGACGAAGCCGACATGACCAACTTCGTCGAATCCCAAACCGACCTCGACGCCGCCACCACCACACTGGACGGCGAGCTGCAACGCGCGGGCCGACAACGCGATCAACGCATCAACACCGCCGTCACCGACTTCCACAGCGCACTCGAACACGGCCCAACCACCGGCGCCCCCGACCACGCGAGCCGAGACGCCGCGTCGGGTGAGCCGGGGTTGACCGCACTCGGTGAGGCCATCGACCAGGCCGCCGCCGACTACCGCACCGCAGCGCTGACAGCGGCGCGGCAGTGCACGGTGAACACCGCCGGTGCCCGTGCACGACAAGGCCACGCCCTGCACCGACTGCGCGAGCGTGGCATGAGCGTGGCCGACATCGCCGAGGCGACCGCGTTGTCGACCACCCGGGTCTCTCGTCTGATCAAACACCGCAACATCCCCGACACCGATCACACTGTGGGCACGGCCGCGATCGTCTCGACTGTCGGGAGCGACACGGCGGGCGGGGACGTGACCGCTCCGGCGGCGACGCCGACACCACCGGTGTCCGGCGCCTCGGTCGTCGACCGATCGGTGCCCGAGGCGTTTCCGAGTGGTTCGGTCTGACCGACGGTGCAGCAGTTCGAGATTCCGGGCCTGGACCTGGCGGTGCCACCGGCTCCGGTCACGACGTCGACGTTGGTCTACGACCCTGCTCTGCGTCCTGGTGAGGACACCGCCGCTGCGTTCTGGTCCAAGGTGGTGTTCACTGCCGGGTGCTGGTTCTACACCGGCGCGGTCTCCGACGGCTATACCCGGCTCACCTTCCGGCGTGGTAACCGGCAGCGCACGATGTACGGGCATGTCTTCGCGCTGCTGCTGGGCGGGATCGAACTGCCCGACGGGGAGGTCGGTGCGCACGGCTGCAACGAGACGTTGTGTGTGCGTGTGCATCCCGACCACGTGCAACCCAGTACCCAAACGAACAACATTCGCTATGCCGTGGCCCAGGGCCGTCATCGGGGGCCGCGTCCCGGGGCGATCGACCCGCGGGGCCGCCACGGTCGCGCGGTCGCGATCCGGGCGGCGCTACTGGGATCGGGCAGGGAGCCGCGCCTGGACGCTGTCGCATTGGCTGAGGCGATGTGTGTGCCGAGCACCCCGACCTTGGCTCTGTTCGACCTCGATGACGAACACGCTGACCCGCCGTCCACTCGGGTCACCAACTGAAGCGGCCCGGGACCACGTGGTCCCGGGCCGTTTCAGTCGTGAGTGTGGCGCGAATGCTTCGGCGCTCACGTGATGCCGGCACGAACCTCGGCACGAACCTCGGCGAGTACCTGGCTGTATCGGGCTGGCAATTCCGCACCGTCACGGATCAAGGTCAGTGCGTCGATGAGGCGCTGGACCCTGTCGCGTTCTGCGGTCACCTTCGCGATCTCGGCGTTCATTCCCGCGACTTGCGTGGTGAATTCGCTGATGGCGTCGGTGGCGTCCCTGACGGCGGCGATGTGGTGCATCTCGGCCAGATCCTCGCGCGCGGCGAAGTCGGCGAGGACGGCGGCCAACAGGGCGCGGGTGCGTTTGGCCGTCGCGGGCGGCGCGGCCTCCGTGCCCCAGGATCCGTCCTCCCGGGTGACCAGCCCCCGCCCGGAATCGGCGAGTCCTGCGATCTCGATCGAGTGGACCGAGTTCCAGCCGACCAGACAGCTTCGTTGGACGGTGAGCCGGTCGCGGTTGCGGGAGGATTCCGTGCCTGGGGTGTCGATGCCGTAGGCGAAGAAGAACCGTTGGGCGGTATCGGTCGCCAGCGCTTGGTCGACGCGAACGGTGATCGCCCCTCGGATGTGAGGTGCGGTGACGGTGTAGACGACACCGCCGGTGGAGTCACGGCGGACTTCGGTGTCGGCGACGCCGAAGGCGCCCAGGTCGAATCGGCTGGTGCGCGTGACGGGTGTGGTTGCGGTGGTGGGTTGATCGGGCATGGCCCTGTCCTCCGAACTGGTCGAAACTCTGACTGTGCCCGGCGTCTTGCCGGGGCTCGAGATCGTCGGGACGCCGTCTGGTCTATCGGGTGCGTAGGTTCCGCAGTCCTGGGAGTCGGTATTTGTTCTGATCGGTCCACGGGTGGGATTCGACGACTGCGCTGAGGGACTCGGCGCGCGATCGCTGGCGGCGGCGATCGGCCTGGTGCTCGGCGATGGAGGTGTCGAGTTGTGCGATTTTGCGCTGTACTTGTGCCAGTGCCGCGCGGGCTTCGTTGGCGGCGGCGGCGCGGTTCAGTTCGTCCAGATCGGGGCGGGAGCTGAAGTCGAGCAGCAGCGCCACGATCAGAGCGCATGCCCGCTCGACGGTGGCTGGGGGTGCGGGTGCAAGACCTCCGTAGTGTCCGAATGTTCGCAGGACCCTGCGGGTCTGGTGCGGGTCGTCGGGACCCCCGAAACTCGCGAAGTTTTCGACGCTGATCTCGGATCTGCCGCACAGTCGGATCCCGTTTACGTCGAGCCGCTCGGGCCATTGCGCGGGATGGTCGCTGTCGTAGGTATCGACGCCGTAGCCGACCGACACCGAATGCGATCCGCCGTATCTGGCATGGGCGATGCGGATGCTGACCGCTCCTGTGATGCGGGGCGCGGTCACGTGATAGACGACTGCGCCGGTGCCTTCGGGTTCGGTCCATACCTCGGCGACGCCGAACGGGGTGAGATCGATCGATCGGCGGTCTCGATCCGCGGCCGTGGTCGCCGTGGTGGCAGTGGTGGGTTGATCGGGCATGGGCCCGTCCTCCTGGTGATCGAGGTGACGCGGCAGCCGGGCTGTTGTGCCCGGCTGCCGTGAGTGATGGGTGGTTGTGCCCTGCCGCGCTCGGAGGTAGTTGCCTGCGTTGGTGTGGCGGCATCGGCAGGAGGTCGGCTAGCCCGACATGTGTGTGCCCCACGCGTGGTTGATGATCTCGCCGGTGAGCGTGTCGGAGTCCCATACGCCCACCCGGACGCCGTGATCGCTGGCGTAGGCCATGATCCGCTCGTCGTCGACGCGGATGAATTGCAGAGTGTCGCCGGTGCCCATCGTGTTGTGGTGCACGATCAGCCCGCGTTGGTTCAGTTCGAGTTCGGCGGCCAGTTCTTCGGCTGCGAGGTCGTCGGGTTTGCTGCCCTCGGCGGGCCGGGCCGCGATGAACTCTTGGTAGCTGCGACGCGCGTGCGCCACATCGCCGGGGGTGAACGGGAGGTAGCCGCCGCCTGCGGCGATCAGACACGGGCACAGGTCTTCGCTGGGTTCGACCTTGTCTTGCAGTGCGGACAGAGCGATGTCGACGGCGTCGCGTATGCGGATCAGGCTGTGTCCCTGCGCGATGATTTCACCGCTGTCGTCTTCTTCGATCCTGACCAACCAGTGCAGGTGTTCATCTCCCGGTCCGGCAAGACCGGGATCGTTGTTGGCGATGAGCGCGGTCAGCGGGCCGCGACCGGCGTAGCGGCTGCCGATCCTGGCTGCGATGACCAGGCAGCCACCGCCGACATGGAGTATCTGCGCCGATCCGAGCAGCCGGGTCAGTCCTTCGATTTCGGCGCTGTACCGCTGCGCGAGCAGTTGAGTCTGCGACAGGGGCGCGGTAGCGGGCGGTTGTGCTTGTGACCATGTCTGGGGCAGCCAGCCACCTCGGGCGAGGTGGAAGTCCAAGCCGGTCATCAATTCCAGGGCCTGGCCCTGCTCGGTGGTGCGGTCCTGCTCGGGAGCGTGTTCGATGAACGGTCGCTGTTGTGTGTGCCGGGTCAAGCTACGGATCCGGGCAAGGGTGGCGGTCGGTGAGATCCGATGGGCTGCCCACACGCGGGCACCGATCTGGAAACGCAGCCGTCGGGTGTCCGCGGTGTGGATGGTGGTGGCGCGGTGTCGCCGCCCGACGAAGTCCAGTTCGCCGGGATCGATCGCGGTATCGGTGAGGGCGCGCTTGGCGCGGTAGTGCATCGTCCCGTCGGCGGCCAACTCGAAGCGGGTCGCGGTGGCCAGTCGCGGTGGAACAGTCCATTCGTGGTGATCTTCGGGAATCCCGAACCAGCCGCCCGGATCCTCGGCCAGACGTACGACTACGCCGTCGGTGAACTCGACGGCGTCACCACACAACGGGCGCAGGCGCGTGGACTCCAGTACCTCTCGGGCGGCGCGGGCCGACGCCACGTTCTCCTGCTCGGCGTCGGTCCACGTCCGGACGAGTCCGTCGGGGATCACGACCATTTCCGGGGCCACGGCGGTGACGGTTTGATCGACGGGGTCGTAGGTGCGGCTGTCGAGGATGAGGGTGCAGTGCTGGCAGCAGTACAGCCCCGCCCATTCGGCCTCGGTGAATTCGATCGCGATGCCTTCGGTGTTGCACGGTTGAAAACCGGCGACGTCGGGGCGGTTGCCGCACCGACAGGTCCAGTTGTCGTCGGAGAGCGCTTCGATTCGGATGATCGTGTCGTACATGCTGGTTCGGTACTCCTGATGAGTGTGAGGTCCCTGGCTCGTCGCTTCGGAGCCGGGGACCTATCGAGAGGTGGGCGACGTGTCGGCGCCCGCGAGGGTCGGCGGCCCGGGGTGGACCGCCGACTTGCCGGGTCGCTCAGCGCGGGTGGGCCCAGAGCTGGACGGCGCGGGGAGCGGGGTAGTCCAACCGCGCCGACATGCGACGACCCCAACGGCGGTTGAGGGTGCCCACGAGCAGTCCCGAGAATCGGACGCGTCCGAAGTGCACACGCTGGCCGTCGTCGATGGTGACCGCCTCGAGGTGCACGCCCGAATGGATCAGCGGCCCGGCGGAATCGGTGTGGTGCAGGGGTGCGAGTATCGCGACGACCGGCAGGGCATCGGGGGTCGGTTCGGCCTCGCACCAGTCGGGAACGTCCTCGAATTCGGCACCGGGTTTCATGCGGTCACAGATCCCGACCAGCGTGACGTAGGAGGGCGGTTCGGTGAAGGGATCGGCGTCGGTGACGGCCCGGTAGACCGGCAACCGGATCCCGGTGAGCGCAGCGGGCAGCGTGGTCTCCGCCGGGGCGGTGAAGACGTCGTCGGGGCGCAGGTGATGACGGTTCATGGTGTGGTGCTCCGTGAGGTGCAGGGGCCCGCGGGGCTGCCGTGGGCCGGTGGGGTCGAGCGGGTACGGTTCGTGACGGGGCACCGGGCAGTCACAAGCTGTCCGGTACCCCTCTCGCGGGTGTGTGATCGGCAGTGGTTCGGGGGGGTCCCCGTGCACGAGGGC